>CAZCAL010000316.1:2576-5945 GCA_964496625.1 uncultured Verrucomicrobiaceae bacterium
TTGGGAACGCCAATGAATCGCCCTGGCATCTGCGATTTCACCAGCGGTTCAATGACTCCGGCCTCACAGAGGCCAGCTACAATGAGCGCCCTGGGCGATGACGGGATGCACTTTTCGAGAAACCCCTGCTTGCGCGCGGTGTTCCCCTGCTTCAAGTCATCACAAGGTATTTCGGGCGAACAGAGAAGATGGTTCCGTTTTTTTACAATCATTGGCGCGACGGCGTGGAGATCTTGATCCTCGCTGCTCTGGCGTACCATGGTTACATCTTCTTCCGCGCGACTCGCGGTGCGCGTATTTTGACGGGATTGCTGGTGCTGTTGCTGAGCCTGTTTTTGATTTCGCAACTGCTCGAGTTAAACCAGATCAGCTGGTTGCTATCGCGGTTCTCAGTCTTCCTTGTCGTCGGCGTCGTGGTGATCTTCCAGCCTGAGCTGCGCCGCATGTTGGCAGAGCTGGGCAGCAGTCGGCTCTTCTCCTTCAATCGGCCAGATGATGAATCCCTCGACGTGCTGATGGAGGCCATGCAGCAGTTATCTGCCCGCCGATTTGGTGCGCTCATCGCGCTGAAGCGGGGGATCGACATGCAGTCGTTCGCAGAGTCTGGGGTGGAGTTGGATGCAAAGATTACCGTGGAGCTGTTGACCACCGTTTTTCACCCCAAAACGAGCCTGCACGATGGCGGCATCATCATTGATCAGGGTCGTATTCTTGCAGCGGGCTGTGTTTTCCCCGTCAGCCAGAGGGAGGTGCGGGATCGGGCCATCGGCTTGCGGCACCGCGCCGGCATGGGCATCACGGAAGAAACGGATGCACTGGCGCTGGTGGTGTCGGAAGAAAGTGGTGCGCTCTCGATCTGCTACAATGGCCGGATCGAGCACGATCTGAAACCAGCCGTGCTGCGGGAGCGGTTGAACCATCTGTTGCTGCACGGAATCCCGACTGAGGATGAACCGGTCAATGCGGCAGAATCTGGAAAGGATGCGTCATGAAGTGGATCCTGATGTTTTGGACGATGCTGCGCCGCAACTGGCGCGAGAAGATGGTGGCCATCCTCTTTGCTTTTTTGTTTTGGTACCTGATCAAAAGCCAAGCGGAACGCGATACGCCACGGTTTAATCTGGAAAACTTCCGCCAAACCACGCCGTCCGGGCTTTGACTTGGCGGCGGTTTTGGGCTACAACCCGCGCCTATGTCGATTCAGAAACGCCAGTTCTTTGGCACAGACGGTGTCCGCGCTGTAGCCAACCGCCACCCGATGACGCCAGAGTTTGTGATGCGCCTCGGCCAGGCTGCAGCCATTGTGCTCAGTCCGCCCAAGGAGGGTTCAGAACGCCGTCGCTGTGTCGTCGGACGTGATACCCGCGCTTCCGGCGAGATGCTGGAGGCAGCGTTGGCAGCAGGACTGAATTCCTCTGGAGTCGATGTGATCTTGGCAGGGATGCTCCCCACGCCTGCGGTCGCCATGCTGACAGCAGAATTGGGTGCGGATTTTGGCGTGATTGTCTCCGCCTCCCACAACCCCTTCCACGACAACGGCATCAAGTTCGTCCACGGCGATGGGCACAAGCTCAATGACAAAACGGAGATCGCCATTGAGCGCATCGTGCTAGGCAGCTATGAAGGCGAAGAATTGCGCCCCGAAGGTCGCGGCATTGGCCGGATCACCAAGCTGGCAGATGGAGCGGAGCGCTACATCCGCCATGCGATCAATTCCATGCAAGGGGTGAAGCTGGACGGCATCAGCGTCGCGCTCGATAACGCCCACGGCGCGGCTGCATATACCAGCGCCGATACCCTGACGCGACTGGGTGCGGACGTGCAGGTTTTCCATTCAGAGCCAGATGGGTTCAACATCAATGAAGACTGCGGCTGCACGCATGGGGACGAACTGGAAAGCATCGTGCGACGCAGTAGCGTCAATGCAGGACTGGCACACGATGGCGATGCCGACCGCATCCTCCTCTGTGACGAAAACGCCGTCGCCCTAGATGGCGATGAACTGATGGCCGTGGCCGCTGAATCGATGCTGCGCAAAGGCACCCTGAAACAAAACACCCTGGCGGTGACAATCATGAGCAACTACGGCCTCGACGAACTCGTCTCTGGGCTGGGTGGTCGCGTGGTGCGCACTGGAGTGGGTGACCGCTATGTGCTAGAGGTCATGCGGGAACGCGGACTCAATCTCGGTGGTGAACAAAGTGGTCACATCATTTTTGGCGACTGGAATACCACTGGCGACGGACTCATCGCGGGCCTGCAGGTGCTGAAAATCATGAAGGAAACAGGCGAGCCTCTGTCCCAACTCCGCCAGTGCCTGAAGAAGTTCCCCCAGGCAGCACGCAATCTCCGCGTCCGCTCCAAGCCAGCTGTGGAGGACCTCAAAGAGGCGCAGAAAATCATCAAGGAGACTGAAAAGCGGCTCGGCGACTATGGCCGCGTGCTCCTTCGCTTCTCAGGCACAGAGCCGCTCATTCGCCTTCTCATCGAGGGTCGCGATGTGGAGTATCTCGAGGCGCAGGCAGACAAAATCGCCTCCGCAGTGCTAGCGCAGATCGGCTAACATCGTGCAGTACTTCATCACCGGCACTGATACCGACGTCGGCAAGACCTATGTGACGCGGTTATTGCTTGAGGCGTGGAAGCGCCATGGCACCCTGTGCGCTGGCTACAAACCCTTCTGCTGTGGTTCCCGACAGGACTCCATCGAACTTTTGAGCGGTAGCAGCAGCGAATTACAACTCACGCTGGACGAGGTAAATCCCCAGTGGTTCAGAGCGGCGGCATCCCCCTTTGCTGCGGGGCTGCTGGAGAATCGAAAAGTCGATCTCGACGCCGCAGTGGCCGGATTTCACCAACTCAAGACACGCTGCGATCACCTCTTGGTCGAAGGCGCGGGTGGCTGGGAGGTGCCCCTGACCGACCGTGAAACGATTGCAGACTTTGCACAACGTCTCGATCTCCCTGTGATCGTCATCGTGAACAACAAACTGGGCGCACTGAATCACACTCTGCTAACCGTGCGTGGAATTGCCGCCCGTGGCTTACATTGCGCGGGGATCATCCTGAACCACGTCGCTGACGAACGCGACCCCGCCAGCATCTCCCACCGCCACATCCTAGAACTGCACGCTCCCGGCGTCCCAATCCTCACCGAGGTGATGCACGGAGAGAGCGAGCTGGACGCGCTTTGCTGAGTGATCACCTCACTCCCCCTCCCGGTTTCGCATCGAGTCCGCGACTTGTGCAAAGAAGGCACCGATGATCGGCGCATGTTTCTCCGGAATTTCCGCTTCCCGCATTGCCTGCCCCATGAGGTCCAGCCAGCGATCACGTTCAGCAAGCCCGATGGAGAATGGAAAATGGCGC
>CAZCAL010000317.1:0-2078 GCA_964496625.1 uncultured Verrucomicrobiaceae bacterium
GCATCTTGGAACTGTTTACGGCGAATTACACCTTCCTGAATGAGAGTCTCGCAAAGTTCTACGGTATCCCCGGCGTAAAAGGCGAAGAAATGCAAAAGGTCTCGCTGCCTGCGGAGAGTCATCGTGGCGGCATCCTAACCCATGGTAGTCTCCTTGTTGTGACCTCAAATCCAACGCGCACATCGCCTGTGAAACGTGGTCTATTTCTACTGGACAACCTGCTCGGAACCCCTGCCCCGCCACCTCCGCCAAATGTACCAACGCTGGAGGACCAAAAGAAAAACATGCCCAAAAATGTGACAATGAGGGAGATGATGGAGATCCACAGGGAGAAGCCATTGTGTGCCTCCTGCCACGCTCGGATGGACCCGCTAGGGCTCGCCTTGGAGAACTTCAATGCCGTCGGCATGTTTCGCGATCAGGAAAATGGTAGCCCGATTCAAACGGCTGGACAGCTCATCACTGGCGAAAAATTCAATACCATTGCGGAGCTGAATCAAATCTTCGCAACATCCCGGCGAACCGATTTTTATCGCTGCGTCACCTCCAAATTGCTGACTTATGCAACTGGACGCGGCATGGAATACTACGACGCCCCTACCATTGATCAGATCGTAGCTGCCATGGAAAAGGATGGCGGCAAACTCCGCACTCTGATCCATGGTGTCATCCACAGTGCGCCCTTCCAAAAACGTCGCGGCGATGGTGCCGTAGCTGCTAAATAATCCCCCACTTTCCCTCAGCATGAAATCTTCATCAACATACCTGCACCGCCGCGCATTTCTTCGCGGCCTGGGAACCTGCATTGGCTTACCGACGCTGGAATCTCTCATGCCGTCCCCTGCTGTGGCCGCAGCTGCCCCGGGCACGACGGCAGCCGGAGCACCACTGCGCATGGCATTCATTTATTCTCCAAACGGGGTTATCCTCGATCCATGGAGACCGCAGGGCGAAGGCGCGGACTTTAAATTTGGTCCCACCATGCAGCCCATTGAAGGCTTCCGTGATGATCTGCAAATCTACACTGGCTTTGAACAGGCAAACGGTTGGTCAGGTGGCGACGGTGGCGGAGACCACGCGCGCGCAAACGCTTCCATCCTCACTGGCGTGAGGCCGCGAAAGACGGCAGGTTCAGACATTCATCTTGGTATGTCAGTGGACCAAGTCGCCGCGAAAGCAGTCGGTGATGCGACACGTTTTCGCTCGCTGGAGCTAAGCTGTGATTCAGTCCGCGGAGCTGGTGCCTGCGACTCCGGCTACTCCTGCGCCTATCAATTCAACATCTCCTGGAGAAGCGATACTGCACCCGCCACGCCGGAGACGAATCCGCGGCAAGTCTTCGAACGCCTGTTTGGAGCTGGGTCTGGGGCAGAGCGTTCACGTGCCTATTCAGCACGGCAGCAAAGGCAGAAATCCATCCTCGATTTTGTCATGGAGGATGCCCATACACTGAACAAGCAGCTCGGTCGCAATGATCGCAACAAGATGGACGAATACCTTACCGGTGTGCGTGAAATCGAGCAACGCATTGAGCGAGCCGAGCGCTTTGGTCCACCACCTGATCCCGGCCAGGAGGCCGGAATTCCGGCGGCATACGAAGATCACATCCGTCTCATGATGGACATGCAAGTACTGGCCTTCCAAACCGACAGCACGCGCATTTCGACGCTCCTCCTCGCGCACGATGGCAGCAATCGCAGCTTCAAGGAGATTGGCATTTCGGAGGGACATCACTACCTGTCGCATCACCAACTCGACAAGGCCAAGATGGCCAAAATTCAGAAGATCGACCTCTTTTACGTCCGCCAGTTTGCCTACTATCTTGAACGAATGAAGTCGATCAAAGAAGCAAACGGTCTATCGCTTTTGGACAACTCCATGGTCGTCTATTGCAGCGGCCTTTCAGATGCGAATCGCCATCGGCATGATGACCTGCCTGTTCTAGTCGCAGGCAAAGCTGGAGGAAAGTTCCAGACCGGGCGGCACACGAATTTCGGCACGAATACTCCGATGTCGAATCTGCACCTTAGAATCTTGCACGAGATGGGAGTTGCCGCTCCGAGCTTTGGCGACTCCAC
>CAZCAL010000317.1:2088-5938 GCA_964496625.1 uncultured Verrucomicrobiaceae bacterium
TTGATTGCTGCCCGGTGTTCGGTGCAACAAGACCGAGACAGCCAGCCCCATGTGTGAAATGACCGAAATTCTGACCCATGCTGACCACTACGAGTGCGCCACCTGCGGTCATGAGTGGCCGTTGGAATCGACCGCAGAGACTCCCGACGCGGCGCGAGTGGTGAAGGACGCCTATGGCAACGTGCTGGCCGATGGGGACATTGTCGCCATGATCAAGGACATCAAGCTAAAGGGCTCCTCGGATGTATTGAAGGTTGGCACCAAATCAAGGCCCATTCGTCTGGTTGATGGCGATCACGAGATCTCCTGTAAAATGGACGGCGTCTTGATTGGTCTGAAAGCCTGTTTCGTGAAGAAAGTGACCGCGTAACACCCCTGCCAACCTTCCATCAGTGGCGGTGCAGCGGCGCTTGTTCTGTTGGTGAAAGGTATCACTCTAACTTGAATTAGCGGCTCCCTGCTGGAGCACTTTTTAGTTGCGAGCGTCCCCTGGGGGCGACAGAGAGAGGCTCTTTCAAATGGCTGAATCCCACGTTGGCTCCGCATGGCATGACCCTGCAAACGTGACCCGCTTGCCGCCTCCGGCAGCGGTGCATTTGCCGCGCCAACTGATGTATGCCACCAGTTCAGGACTTGGGGGCACGGGTCTGGATACCACCGCTCTAGAGGGTGCGCGTGCGGCCCAGGGCTGCGGATTTTTGAAGGAGGTGATTTGCTTTGGGAGTCAGCAAACCCAGATCCCAACATCAAAGCTGCACTCACTCCAACTCCACCCTGTTCGCCTGCTCTCCTGCCTTGGTAGCCAGGATTATTACGGAGCCAAGAAGCACTACGCTGCCATGTCTGCGGCAAGGCGATTGCGGCATGGGGACTTTGACTGCTTCCACGGCTGGTCTGGCGACTGCTTCCGTGCCCTCGTAGAGGCACGAATTCGGCAGATCCCCAGCGTCATGGACATCCCGACATGGCATCGTAACAAGGGAATGACTAAATCAGCGGAGACACTCTCGGAGCGGGAGGCGCGACTGGAAACGGGCGGTCTATGGAAGCGCTGGCGTGCTAGCCTACCGGTTAGTCGGCTGCAAATGTTAGCCGAATACGATCTAGTGGACCTGCTATTGATGCCCTCCCGAGCATCTGGCGAAACGTTCTTGGCAGCGGGAGTCCCCGAGCAACGCCTGCACTATGTGGGACGCGGCGTCGATGTGGCTCGCTACACACCAGGGGAGGCACCGTCGGATGTTTTCCGGGCGATTTTTGTCGGGGCATTGATCAAACGAAAAGGTGTACATCATCTCCTTTCCGCCTGGAAAAAACTGGGCCTAAAAAACGCGGAACTGGTCCTGGTGGGAACGGTTCACGATGAGATCAAATCTGCACTGTCAGCGAGTGGTGACGACTCCGTCCGTGTCATGGGCTTCTGCAAGGACGTGGGTGCGGAGCTTCGGCGCAGCAGCGTGTTTGTCTTCCCAAGTGAGTGCGAAGGCTTTGCCAAATCGACGCTGGAGGCAGCTGCCTGCGGACTTCCTTTGATCACGACCGCCGAATCGGGTGATGCCGTGGTCGATGGTCAGACCGGCTATTTGATCCCGCCAAACGATCCAGATGCCCTCGCGACCGCCCTCCAGTCCGCCTACAACGACCGCGATCGTCTCATCGCGATGGGCCGGGCGGGCCGGCAGCGGGTGGAGGACGTATTCACCTGGGACCACTACCGGTCGCGGATCTTGCAAGCTTATGCACGCGTGATGAAAGGGCGGCCTACATGACTGAACCCCGCTTCCTTTTGCTGCAATTGAAGCGAATCGGCGATTTGGTCCTCACGGCCCCCGCCGTCGCTTCGTTGCGGGCCTCGCGCCCAGACGCGGAGATTGTCCTGGTGGTGCCGAAGTCTTGCGGCGAGCTTTCACGTTGCATCGTGGGCGTGGATCGTGTCCTTGAGTGGGCACCGGGGCGGCCCAACACACGGTTGTGGGGGAGTCTTCTGGCTGGGAGCTGGGACGTCTGCATTGATTTTACTGGGAATGACCGTTCCTCGCTGATGGCCAAGGCAAGCAGAGCTAAGTTGCGGGTCGGATATCAGAAGTTCTGCGCCGAAAAGTGGCGGGCCAAAGTTTTTGATCGCCTTTGCACGGCCTCCGTGCGGGATTTACACACCGTTGATTTTCACCAAGCACTCGTCTCAGAAGCCATGGGAGAACCAACAAAGGTGCCCGCGGGACCTTATTTGGCAGTTTCTGCGGGGTGCCATTCAGGAAATTATGCCGTCGTTCACCCTGGGACGGCGCGAATTGAGAAGTTCTGGACGACAGACGGTTGGTTGGCGGTGATCGATCACCTCTCGTCCCAGGGCCTTAATGTATTCGTAACTGGAACCAATGAGGGACTTGAGCGGCCACAATTGGACGAACTGCGTGCTCGAGCGGGGGCAAATTTTTCCGATCTTTCCGGTCAATTGTCCCTGCCACAGATGGCCAGTTTGCTTGCCGGAGCCAAAATTGCAGTGGGTGTCGATAGCATGGCAATGCATCTTGCGGCCATGTTTCAACGCCCTGAAGTAGTCCTTTTTGGTCCCACCAATCCTTTCCATTGGGGGCCTCTGCACCCTCTGGGCAGGGTGGTGACGGCCGAAGGAGTGATCAACCGTGAGTCTATGTTACCGAAATGCCGCCGTCTGGAGATGAAGGAAATCTCGACGACGGCGGTATTGGGTGCTATGGATTCCCTCCGTTCATCAGAGGGCTGGTAAATCCCCCGGATCACGGAGTCGTCCCGACCATGCCGAAACCCGAAAAGACCAAAATCAGCCGTAAAGACTTCGCGACGCTCTCGACCGCAGAGTCGATGGCGCTAGCCGGTAAGACCTACAGGAAGCTCTATCGCTATCTTCACCCCTATCGGCTGAGATTTTTTGGCGGGCAGGTCGTGGGCATTTTGGCCGGTTTGACGAACGTGCTATTGATCCAAGGGATGCGCGTCATCTTTGAGGTCGTGCTGAAAAGCGATCCTGAGGCCCCCGCAAAGAAGGCGGAGAGCTTCAAGCTGGGCTTTGGGAAATTCCATTTCAACCCGACCGATTACTTCCCCCAGGAATGGCTCGGGTCTTACCAGTTAATCATTGCGGCATGTCTGCTGGTGCCGATGGTTTTTTTGCTGCGCGGTGGGTTGACTTACATTGCGAACTACCTGCTCATGTGGGTGGGCAATCGCATTCTCTTGGACCTGCGGAACGACACCTATCGGGCGCTGCTCGACCAGTCGATGGGTTATTACTCCAAGGCAAAGGTCGGCCAAATGGTGCAGACCGTCTTCAATCAGTCCCGCGTCGCACAGCAAAACCTCGTCACCCTGTCGCAGGACATCATCCAGCGGCCCGTTTCGATTTTGGCCATTCTGGGAACGCTGCTGCACATGGATTTCTGGTTCACTGTCTATTCGCTGATCGTCTTCCCCCTGTGCATCCTCCCAGTGGTTTACATCGGTAAAAAGGTCCGCAGTGCGGGCGCGCAGGAAGAGGCGGAAGCTGGGCAAATGATGGTGCAGATGACGGAGTGCTTCCAGGGCATTCGTGTGGTGAAAAGCCATGCAAGAGAAGACTTTGAGCACGAGCGCTTTCAGGCATCGAACCTGAAGACGAATAAGCTAATCATGCGCTATCAAAAGGCGCTGGAACTCGTCGGCATGGTGGTGGAGGTCGTCGCGTCTTTTGGAGTTGGCATCGGATTGTTCTATGCCTGGAAGAACGGCATCACCTCTGAGAAATTCATGACGCTCGGCGGCGGACTTACCCAGATCTACCCGCACAACAATGCGCTAAGCCGCATTCAACTTGTAACCCAAAAGACCCACG
>CAZCAL010000318.1:0-3078 GCA_964496625.1 uncultured Verrucomicrobiaceae bacterium
GGTGCGAACATCGAGCGTGTGCAGGAGTAGGCCTTCACTTCTTTAACGTCAACCAACCCCACTCCGACGTATCTTTTGTCGAAGTGCCGCGACGATTGTCAGAGTCACGTAGCGCGTATTGGATCAATACAGGGGGCGCAGCATTTGCAGCATCCTTTGGTGCCACACTCATCCGAAACGGGCCCGACCAGGCGGCCGCATTCGCTGCGGCAGAGAGGGTTAGCTTCACTTCGCCACCTTTTTCAGGGACGTCGACGGGATCGCAAATAACTCCTGCAGGCAAATCATGGACCCGCAGAACTAGTGGGCCTTTCCATCCGCCTTTGAGCGCGATCTTAACCGACACCTCCGTCTTTTCGCCGCTCTTCATGGCCAACTTGGGTTCGGCACTGAATGAGCCGCTGAAACTCGGCACTTCTTCGCCCACTAACAATACGTAATCCGCACGAGGACCGCCTTTTTGAAAAAGCTCGCTGACGACGACTGTGTAGGTTCCGTCAGCAGGGATTGTCACGGTCACTCCCGCATCGCTAGCCAATTCAGGGGCATCGTCATTTGTTCCCAGCACCTTGCCCTCGGCGTTGCGAAACTGCACTTGCACATCCATGAGGTGGCCGAGCACAGCGGCCAGCACCTGAGCCTGAATTCGCTGCCCTTTCTTCCCGCTGAAGACAAACGCATCCGTATCCGAGGGTGTAGAAATCTGCCCGGCCACGACCGCAGGCAGCGTTATATCCATCCCCTTCCCTTGCGCCTCGTTAGGCTCTTTCTCACCAAGCACAGTGCTTTTGGTCGCATAGATCTGCACCGGATTTAGCAAGGGCTTGGCCCATATCGCTTGAACGCCTTCTTCGTTGTCTAAGAGGTCAGCAGGCAGCGGAATTTCGCCCGAATCCCCTCCGTCAATCCCAATGCCATGCGGGCTACTCTTCTTCGCCAACTGCAGGGCCGCTGGCCGCATCTGCACGATGATCGGTGTGAGACTCAGCGTCAGTCGATACACAACGTTGGCACCACCCGTAAATCGAACATCAGCCGCTGGAGGATGCGAAAACCCAGCAATACGCACAAGATAACGCCCAGCCTTGGGGGCCTTGAATGCCATCATCGGATCCAGATTTCGATCATCGCTCGCCGTCGCTAACCGCGTACCTTTTTCATCCAAAACATGCAGCAATGCATCGACGGGGGAACCCAGTGTATAGGCTTCAACGCTGGCGCTCAGGGTCTCCCCCTCCTTCAATGCCACGATGAATCCATCGACATCTCCAGACTTCTCCAACTGGCCATTGATGCAGATGGGGAAGGTCTCCAGACTCTGTGTGGGGCTAAGTCCATCATTGGGCTCGATCTCATTGACTTCCAGACCACTGCCGACGACGAACCGTCCAACTGGCGACACTCCTTCTGCATTCCAGGCACGAACGAGCCGAACCCCAGGCACCGCGTCGTCATCAATGTGGACCTTAGTGCGACCCTTCGCGTCAGGAAGATCGATGACGACACCACGACCTTCGACCCACACTCCCCGCGAAGAGCCCTCGATCTTGCCGAAAACGGTCATCTCAAACGTAGTGCCGCGCTGTCCTCCTCCGGGAAAGATTCCCGACATAGTGGGCGCTGCGGAAAAAGCACCACCCACCCCGAAAGCGAACCATACGCCCGCGATGAATACCTTCCTGTATCTCACGCGAAGAGTTCTTTGATGGGCTTCCCACCATTGACCAACTGCACCGGCCGACCGCTGCTGGTATGCAGGACCTGATGGGGCTCTATGCCCATTTTGGTATAAAGCGACACAGCGAAGTCCTCCGGCGAATAGATGTTCTCCGCCGCATAGTAGCCTTTGGGGTCTGTCGCTCCGACGACTTGGCCGCGCGGCACGCCCGCTCCGGCAAAGACGACACTCATTGCCCCTGGCCAGTGGTCACGCCCGGCGTCCTTATTGACTTTGGGCGTGCGCCCAAATTCGCCCAAACAAACGACCAACGTGCTGTCCAGCATCCCACGATCGTCAAGGTCGTTGATAAGCGCCGCCAATCCCTGATCTAGACGAGGACCCGCCGTGTCCTTCATCGTTTTGAAAATTCCGCGATGGTGATCCCATCCGCCGTAGTAACCAACCACAAAGGAGACACCGACTTCTACCAAACGCCGAGCTAAAAGCAGCCGCTGACCGAAGTCGTTCATGCCGTATTTTTCGCGAACAGAATCTGACTCTTTGGTTAAGTCGAAAGCCGCTTGAGCTTTGGGCGAGGTCACCAATTCCAGCCCCTGTTTGTAGAACTCGTCGAAGCCAACGGCTGGATCGTCCGCAACTTTGTCTCGGATTCGGGTCAAGCGGTCCAGGCTCTCCCGCAACTGCTGGCGACTCACTGAGCGCCCTTCGCTAATATCTTGCGGCACCGTCACATCACGAACACGGAAGGACTTGCTGCTGGGATCGCCGCCGATCACAAATGGCGCGTGCTGCGCCCCTAGAAAACTAGGTCCACCGGAGCGTGTCACGTTCGGCAGGCTCATGTAGGCAGGCAATCCACCGCGGACTCCACGTGTGTATGAGGTCATCGCGCCGAACGAGGGATGGAAGCTCACGAAGGCACCACATCCCACTGGAACAGGCGTCTTTGAACCCGTCATCAGGTAGTGATTTCCACCACCATGATTGGGATCCTTATGGCAAATGGATCGCACGACCGACATCTTGTGCGCCGTCTTGGCCAGATTTGGCATCGTCTCGCTGAAGTGGATGCCCGGCACACTGGTTGGAATGGATTTGAACTCCCCACGAATCTCTTTTGGTGCATCCGGCTTAGGATCAAAGGTCTCGTAATGAGAGGGACCGCCATCCAGCCAGATGAGGATGGTATTCACCTGATCTGGGCTGGTTTTCCCCTGAAGCTGTGCAGCCTGCGCCCGCAACCTCAAAATATCAGAGAATGCCAATCCTCCGACTGCTCCAAAGCCTAGCTGGAGAAAATCACGGCGAACAAGACCGGCGCAATTGCGATGAACAGAGGGCAAAATGTGGGAGGGGTTTAGTTGGAGGTGCAGTACCTACGCAGCGAATTCCAGGGT
>CAZCAL010000318.1:3088-5934 GCA_964496625.1 uncultured Verrucomicrobiaceae bacterium
GACCTGAATGGAATCAACCCCATCGTCCGTTTTCGATGACCACCTTCGGCACGTAGTCCTTCCAGCGCATATCACCATCACGAACCATCTGGCGCACCTCACCGCTTGTCATGCAGAGCATTTTGGGATCGACGCCTGAAATGGGGCGTACGCAGTCGCCCCGCACCAAGTATTCTAATAGCGGCTTTTGCAGATCATCGACATTGGCATCTCCCAGCGCACGCGTCCCTCCGCAGGCAGCGTTGCCAGAAGGATAGACGTAGAGCCGCACCTGATGGCGAAAGAGGCGCCCAAAACCTTCAAGCACACCACCCGCGAGATCTTCATACCACTTCTCACGAAAGAGTTCCTCAAACAATGGCAATCCGAGCACGATGCCGATGGGCATTTTGGTATAACGGGCCAGATAACCGCTGAGTCGATGGAATTCTGGATACTTCGAGATCAGCACGTCGTGCCCGAGAGACTGCAGGACATCAGCACGGGCAAGGAAATCCGCATGAGTCACTTCTCCTGACGCTGACAGAAGGTTGTGCATGGAGATTTCCGTCACCTCCACATGACCAGTTGCGGCTTCGCCGAAATCGGCAACGAAGGCCGCCCGCCCCTTTTCCATCATGTCCAAATTGAGCAAAGTGATGGGATCAAAACTACCACGTTTCACAAATACTGGGCGCTTATAAAGGTAATCAGCAGCCATGCAAATCTCACCATTGCGGGTGAAGAGTGCGGCGTCAGTCAGTCCACTTTGGACTAACTGGAGAGCACAGATTCGGTCTTCAAACTCAGGACGTTCGAACGCTGGGCCATCGAAGTCCAGCAGATCAATCTCCACCCGCCAGCGATTCAGCCCATCCATCAATGCTGCAATAAAAGTCGGGAGCGATTGCCTTTGATAGAAGGCAGCAAAGAGCAAGTTCACACCCAAGATGCCCATGGCTTCTGCCTGTTCCCGATTGGTATCATCCAGCAGTCGCACATGCAGTACGATATCGCTCGGTGGCGAGTCAGGTGCCATTTGAAAGCGCAGGCCAAGCCATCCATGGCACTCCTGCCCATTATCGCTGTAGCCCTTGGCTCGCACCGTATTTGCTAACGTGAAGAAAGTGGTTTCTTCCGCCCGTTGCTTCGCCAATCGTTCGAGCAAGATCGCATACTCATGATCGAGCATGGACATCAGGCGTTCACGAGACACATATCGGCGAGTTTTGCCATAAATCTCATCGCTGAAAGTCATGTCGTAGGCCGACATCGTCTTCGCTACCGTCCCAGAGGCACCGCCCGCGCGGAAGAACCAGTCAGCAACTTCCTGCCCTGCACCGATCTCCGCAAAGGTCCCATAGATGCTGCGCGCGAGATTTAGCCGCAACGCCTTTTCGAGTGTGCCGTGGCGTTCCAGGGTAGTGGTAGTTTCGTCCATGCGTTCAGATTGGAAATTAGGCCGCGATGATGCCGTCTGTGCCAGACTCCACCATCAAAGATGTGCGACAAAGTTGAGCGTAAAGCCCATTGTGAGCCATAAGTTCATCGTGCGTGCCATGCTCAACAATTCGCCCGTGCTCCAGCACATAGATGCGATCCGCATTGCGCACCGTCGAAAGCCGATGGGCGATCACAAAGCTCGTGCGGCGCTGCATGAGGCGGTCAAGCGCCTCTTGAATTTGACGCTCCGTCTCCGTGTCCACACTGGCGGTTGCTTCATCCAGGAGGAGGATCGGGGGATTGCGTAGCAGTGCGCGGGCGATGGAAAGCCGCTGCTTTTCACCGACACTGAGCTTCACTCCGCGCTCGCCGACATTCGTATCGAGTCCGTCCGTAAGTCTACGCACAAAGGCATCTGCGTTGGCATGTTCGAGAACCTCCCACAATTGTTCATCCGTGGCATCGCGTCGCCCAATGAGTAAGTTCGCACGCACTGTCCCGTTAAACATGAAGCTCTCCTGAGTGACGTAACCAATGTGGCGTCGCAGCCAGCGCTTATTCAGATCCTTCACCGAAACGCCGTCGATCGTCAGCGAGCCCTTATCGTGCTCATAGAATCGAGTCAACAGATTGATCAACGTGCTCTTACCCGCACCGGTCGGACCCACAAGCGCGATCGTTTGCCCCGGTGTCGCATCAAGATCAACATCCTGAACCGTGGGCAACTTGCCCGTGTAGGAAAAGCTTACCCCTTCGTACTTCACCTCGCCACGAATGCTCGGTAACTCGCGCCCAGTATCCATATCGGGTTCCGGCTCTGCATCCAAAATATCAAAGACACGTTCACCAGCGGCGCGGCCACCTTGCAGGATTTGATTGAGCTGATGCAGACTTTCAATGGGAGAATAAAAGTAGTTCAAGAGGACCAGAAAGGCCGTCAATTGCCCCGCCAAAAGTTTCCCCTCCATCAGGTGTCGTGCGCCAACCCACAAGACCAGCACCAATCCACAACTGGTGAGAAAATTCATCCCTGGACGATAGATGGACCACACCCGCATCAGATGCAGTGTCGCCGTCCGCACACGACCACTTGCGTCATTAAATCGCGCATGTTCCTCACGCTCCATCGCATAGGCTTTGATCTGCCGCATCCCAGACACATTGTCATGCAGCAATGAATTCATAGCGCTGGTGGATTTACGGATCGCACGATGCCGATCACGAGCGCTGCCCGTGTACCAGATCGCCCCAGCGATCAGGAATGGCACGGGAGCCAAAGCCACCCAGGCCAGCGCAGGATCTGCGTTGAACATGAAGCCGCCTACCACCACCAACTGAAGCACAGCGACCAAGCCCTGCTCAATCCCGTCAATCAAGACTCTCTCCACCGAAGGAATGTCTTCAGCGACTGTCGTCATGACATC
>CAZCAL010000319.1:0-5904 GCA_964496625.1 uncultured Verrucomicrobiaceae bacterium
GATGTGGTAGTGCTCGTTCGAGCCTGTCATTGTGAAATACCCACCGATGAGGATCTTCCCATCCGGTAGCGCCAAGATGCACGTGACAGCATTATTGATGCTGACATTGAAATCACTGTCCAGAGTGCCGTCGGTATTGAGCCGAGCCAGATTATTGCGCGGCGCTCCCTGCACAGAAGTGAAGCTTCCACCGATGAGGATTTTGCCATCGGCCTGGACCGCCGTGGACATCACTTGAAACCCCGACATGTTGGCATCAAGGGCATCGGCATCACCCGGCTGGGTCGCCCGTGCGCTGATGGTGAAGGTCTGCGGGTCAGTCGTCAGTGCAGGATTGCCATTGATGGTGTTGTCATCCGTGAGGGTGACGGTGACGGTCGTGCTTCCGATCGTGCCATTCAGTCTATATGAAAGGGTGCCGTTACTGCTGACGGTCGGCTGGGTGGTGAAGATTCCGGGATTCGTATTGCTGACGTTAAACGTGAGCATTTGTACCACCGTACTGTCGCCGTCGTCGATTCCCATCGCCCATCCGCTGATGGTTTGCGTGCTGGTGTTCGCCGCCTGCCCGATCTGATCCGCCCCCTTGGTGAAGACTGGCACCTCATTCACATTGATAACCGACAGGCTGAGATTCTTTTCAAAGCTTAGGTTTCCGATGCCGTTGTCTGTGGCACGGATACGGATTGCGTAACTGTTTTTGGTCTCAAAATTGGCGCTGTAGTTCAGTTTTAACTCATTGCCGACGATGAAGAAGTAGCCATTGTCTGCACCACCTGGGGCCAGGGCAAAAGTATGAGTGTCCCCAGCGTTGGGATCGCTTGCAGTGATGACGCCAACGGTTCCTTGGGGGAAATTGTTTTCCAACACTGACTGAGGACTGAGGGTGATGTCGGAGGGGGCAAGGTTGGTGGTAGCCGTGCCGGTCAGTTGGATGATGTAAGGATTCTCATTGCCCGTTGTGTCATTGTTGGCGATGGAAACTGTGGCGGTCTTGAAACCATTGCTCGTCGGGGCGAAGTCGATGAAGAAAACGGCTAGGCCGCCGGGTGCGATGACCTGGCTGCTTGGCTGAGTAATGGTGAACTGATTGGCATGCGTGCCGGACAAAGTCACGATAGGATTACCGGTGAGATTGAGGTTGCTGCCACCCGTGTTCCTAATGACGAAGGCCGGTCCGCTGATGCTGCCCACGTTTTTTGTGCCAAAGTCCTTTGTGCTGCCGCTGGGATATCCTGCGCCGAGAAATTCCTCCACCGAGATCTCCGGTATGGCACCGCCCGTCCCCTGGATCGCAACGTCGTAGACTCCTGCGGAGGTAGTTACGCGCAGGGTGGTCTGACGAAGCCCTACAGCCGTAGGGTAAAAGGCCACACCGATGCTGTCTTGACCAGTGAAGGCCGGAATGGTCCCCAATGTCGGGTTGTAGGCGAGAATAAAATCTCCCGGTTGCCCACCAATGACACTGAGGTTTAGGACGTTCAGTATCTCACCACGCGTGTTTCGCAGGGTTAGCAACCGAGGTGTACTGAACGACCCAAGCGGCTGGTTGCCGAAGTCCATGCTTATCGATTTCAAGGCCATGCTGTGGAAGGCACCTGCTGCAATGGCGTCGACGCCTGATTGCGCCATCAAGGGAACCTCCGTTTGTCCTTCTGAGTTACGTCCGTATGCACTTACGCCGCCACTTGCCCCCAACAGGAGTTCGTGATAATTGCCTGATGCGAGGGCGGTCCAGCCATACCAAAGACCATAGAGCGAGGGTACGGTTCCGTTTTCCGTAATGCCCCAGGTGGTTGGCTGGGTGCCACTGAGCACAGAATTCGTCTCAAGACCCGCTGAAACCGCTGTGATTGGATCGGAGAAAGATGGAATATTCCCAAGACCGGTCTGGGCTCCAAGGTAACCGCCAGTAACCAGAAGGCTTCCATCACTCTTCAGCCCGATGGTGTGGAAAGAACCCGCTGCGATCTTTACGACGTTGTGCCAGCCAATCAGGTTCAATTGACCTTGCGCGTTCGACCCCCAGCCGATGACATCTCCATTGCTTTTCAAGGCCACCGTATGCCGTGCGCCTGCCGCAATGGCAGTCACCCCTGAGCCCGCCGCTGCCAATACGGGGAGCGCCTGGCCATCGTCATTCTGCCCCCAGCCTATCACACTCCCGTCTGTTTTCAGCGCCACCGAATGGCCCACAGCTCCATAGTAGGGATACCAAGTGATCGCTCCACCGCCTGCTGCGATAGCGGTTACGCCCGACTGAGCCGCTGCGGGCACTGAAGTCTGACCTTTCGAATTGTCGCCCCAGGCGACGACACTGCCGTCATTCTTCAGAGCCAGTGAGTGCCTGTATCCGGCCGCGATGGATTGCACCGCTGACTGCGCTGCCAGTGGAATCACCGCCTGTCCATAATTTTTGGTGTTTTTTGCCCCCCACGCGACCACGCTGGACATGTCATCCCCTCCCGTTTGGGTGATGGTTACGCTTCCCTCCTGCCGCAGAGCGATGCCGTAGTGATGCCAGCCAGGCGCCACCAAACTAGGCTTCGCTGGGATGAAGGTGAAAGTCTGCGTAGTCGCTGTCGCCGTGAAGGTGTACTCGACCCGGATGCCATTGCCGTCACCAAACAGCCCCTGATCTGCCACAAAACTGTCTCCAGATGAGACGATGGCCACACGACGGTCATTGATGAAATCAGCGGGGAAGCTGATGCCGATGCTGAAAAACGAGACCGCGTAGGACTGCCCTACCGAGAGGCCTTTGATCGTTACAGAGCTTGATTGGCCGCCGGAATCAAAACCGTTGATGAAATCATTGCCCATCACCGCGCTACCAGTGCCTGTGAGGGCGGTGAGATTGTTTGGATAGTTCTCCACCGTGGCACCGGCATGGATTTCGAACTGCTCGTTGGAGTAGTTTACCCCCTGAACTCCGGTCACCGCCACGCCGTTGATCGTTGGCGATGCGGTGGAGTTCAAATTGTACGCCCAGGTCGTCTTGTCTCGAGAAATTCCTGTGCTCGCATCGCCTGTCCACTGGGCGACAGACCAACGCCCAGAGCGCTTGATGACGCTGATTGTGAACGTCTTGGCCAGATTGTTGAACCCATCGTTCACATTCACGCGGATGGAGTAGCTTCTCTTCGTGTCAAAGTTCGCGCCTCCGCTAAAGCGCAGGTTAGAGCCGCTAATATTGAAGCTGGCGTTGTCGGTATCGCCGGCTCCGGCCACAAGGCTGAAGGTCAATACGTCCTGATCCGTGGCGGAAAGAGTGCCCACCACAGAATTGGCACCCCAGGATTCGTCGATCGTGTTGGAACTCAAGATAATATCCGTGGGAGGAAAATTCACCTCATAGCCGATCAGATCCAGTGCTCGGAAATCTGCATCCGTAGGTCCGTAATATTGACCACCGCTGAGGACAGGGTCCATTAGACCTATAAACGTGCCCCCTTGAACATCATCCTTCCAGTGACTCATCTGGTTTCCATCGGTGTTAGGAAACGAGGATGCCACTCCAGTGCTTGTTTTGCGTTCTGGGAAACGAGGGTCTGTGCTCACCTCGTCGATGATGTGGACACCGCCGGGAATGAAGTTGCGCGGAAAAGTTGCGAAGTCTACCTCAGTTTCTGGGTCTCTTCCTGCCACGCCGTCCTGAAATCGAAACAGGTCGAGAAGCATCGGGTATATCAGGACGTCCCCACGGTTCACGTAATCCACGGCTGAGTTAAAACCCAGGATGTGCCCGATCTCGTGTGCTATCGTCGTCTCGAAGTCGATTTTGTTGCTTGGTACACCGTCGCTATTGTCATAATCGAAGTTAGCGAGGTAGTCGGAGTTTACCTCCAGAGTGCCGTCGTTGCCGCTTGTGGTGGAACCTATGGCCTTCACAATAGCCTTCGGGCAGAGTACCCTGTCGAACGTAGTTCCTGATGGCTTCACGGAGTTCAAAAACTGCGCGTAGTTGGGAAGGCTGGCCACGATCTTGTCATCCGACTCGTTTGCCGCATCCTGCTGCAAAACGGACACGACTGTATCATACGGGTATGCAAGAACGGCGGGATTTGCGACTGCTCCCCATGTGTCGCTTGGATCCGGGGTATCGACGATGTCGGCCGCGATGGTGATGGTGATGGGATCGCTGATGCGCGCCTCCCACAGCTCGACCGCCCGGTTGATGGCGGCGAGAGCCGCCGCATTGGCTGTCAGAGTCGGGCCCGGAACGATGACGATGTTAAAGGCACCGCTCTGTGCAGACACTGTCGGTGCGGCTTCTGTAGCGCCTTTGCTTTTGCCGTCCCGGATTACCAGGACACCATGGACGATATCGCCTTCGAAATCAGGTGGGGGCAGCGCCGCATTCCCCGTGCCTGTGGTTTGGGAATTTACGGTCTCCCCGTGAGTGATGAAAGGTGATGTCACTATGAGAAGAGGTGCCACGTATTTCAACCATGGACGAACCAGGAAGCGGGGGTAGGGAAGGTATTGCATGGTTTTGGAATGGCAGATTGCTATCTCTTCATGTCTCATTTTTGAGCTTTCGTTACAGCGCGGCTGAAAAAACAAAAAAAAGGGGTAGCCAACCTGCAGGAATGGCTGCGTTTTCTCGTGAAATCGGCGCATGGGCAGTATCCTGCGATGATGCAACAAGAAGGTGTGTGCCTCCCCAAATGCAGGTGGTGACAGGTGTGCCGCTTCATTCTCGAGGTCTTCGTTCTAAAGCCGGGTCACAATCGTGATGAAATTAGTCCGTCCAAAGTCTTCTCGGTGTCTGAGATAGCCGTTAGTAAAACTTTTTGGTGACATTTGCCGAAATCGTGACAGCATCAGCTGCACTTTTTCATTCATGCCTGAGGCCACTCCTCCCTGCCTCTTTCCTTCGACTCGGTGGACTCTGCTGAAGTGCCTGCGAGGTGAGTCGGCCGAGGAGGCGCGTGCAGCGTTGGACACCCTGTGCCGCGCGTATTGGCAACCACTTTACTGTGTGGCACGTCAGAAAGGCCTCTCCAGGCATGATGCGCAAGATGCTGTTCAGGGGTTCTTTGAGTGTCTCATCCGCCGCGAGACCTTTGCTACCGCGGATGAGGCGGCGGGCAAGCTGCGCCAGCTCTTGCTCGCAGCTTTTGATAATTTCTGTGGCCAGCAGTGGCAAAAGGCAAATCGGCAAAAGCGAGGTGCTGGTGCCTTGCATGTGGAGTTAGGCGAGGCTCTCGATTGTGATTCCGCTGAGAAGAAATTTCTCCGGTCGAATAGTGCTACCGCGAGCATGGAGGTGCTATACAACCGCGAGTGGGCGAACGCCGTTCTTGAACGCAGTCTGAATGCTCTACGTGCGGACTATGAGCGGCGCGGCTGGCAACAACGCTATGAGATGCTCGTGGGACCTCTTCTGCAGTCTGAGGATGCAACGAGTCTCGAACAGCTTGCTGCCTCTCACGGAGTCACGTCTGGGTCGCTACGAGTGACGTTGCACCGGATGAGGGGACATTATCGCGACCAAATTGAGCGCGAGCTCTCGGCGACACTGGACAGCGATGATCCCGCGATCATCCGACAGGAAATGGCGGAACTTTTCAAGGCGTTTGCATGAGAGCGCCTACCCCGGCGACTGGTTTCGACGATCCCGACCAGACTGTCCAGGTCGTTGCTCCCCTTGCGTCTGATCTCCTGCGTGCGAATGCGGGTCGCATCTTCGGCGACATGCTGGACCGCGGCACAATAGGTGCGGAGCAGGAAGGTGACTGCATTGGCGCTTTTCACTTGTGCAAGTTGCTAGGGGAGGGCGGCTTTGGTACCATCTGGGAGGCAGAGCAAATCGAACCCGTGCGGCGAAGGGTGGCGCTGAAAATCATCAAGCGCGGCATGGATACGATGCAAGTGCTGGCCCGCTTTGAGCAGGAGCGG
>CAZCAL010000320.1:0-3788 GCA_964496625.1 uncultured Verrucomicrobiaceae bacterium
CGATGTGCTTTTCCACTGCGCGGCGCATTGGGCGTGCACCGTACTGAGGGTCGTAGCCTTCCTTCATGAGGAACTCGCGAGCTGCATCGTCGAGGACAAGGTGGATCTTCTTGTTCCTGAGGCGAACGAGCACCTTGTTGACTTCGAGATCGACGATTTTGTTGAGCTGCTCTTTCTCCAGCATCTTGAAGATGACGATGTCATCAAGACGGTTGAGGAATTCTGGCTTGAAGAACTTCTTGGCCGATTCAGTGATCTTGCCCTTGATGCCGTCGTTGTCTGCATCTCCCTGCGCCATGGCGGCAAAACCCAGCGATGTCTGGCGCTTGATGGTCTCTGCGCCAACGTTGGAGGTGAGGATGACGATCGTGTTACGGAAGTCTATCTTGCGGCCAAAGTTATCCGTGACCTGACCTTCTTCCAGGATCTGGAGGAGGAGGTGCATCACGTCTGGGTGCGCTTTTTCCACTTCGTCAAAAAGCACGACGGAGTAAGGGCGACGGCGCACGGCTTCGGAGAGCTGGCCGCCTTCTTCATAACCGACATACCCTGGAGGCGCTCCAATCAACCGGCTGGCTGTGTGTTTCTCCATGTATTCTGACATGTCGATTTGGATCAGTGCCTCCGAGCTGCCGAACATGAAATCCGCCAAGTTCTTCGCGAGGAAGGTTTTGCCAACTCCGGTAGGGCCGAGGAAGAGGAAGGAGCCAATCGGTCGGCGTGGATCTTTGAGGTCTGCGCGGGAACGGCGCAGCGCCTTGCTGATCGCGATGACGGCTTCGTCTTGTCCGATGATGAGCTTTTTGAGCTCTTCTTCCATGCGAAGGAGCTTTTCTGCCTCTGCCTGTTCCATGCGCTGGAGCGGGACGCCGGTCCACTTGGAGACGACGGACATCATTTCTTCTTCGCCGACATCGACAATCTTTTCCTGGTTGGTAGTGCGCCAGGATTCGAGCAAATCATCGAAGCGCTTTTTAGCGTTCTTCTCTTTATCACGAAGCGCGGCGGCCTTTTCAAAGTCTTGCTCCTTGATGGAGGTTTCCTTCTCAACGCGGATGGTTTCGATTTCGCCCTCGATGACCTTCAATTCAGGTGGACGGGTCATCGCACCGATGCGTGCCTTTGAACCAGCTTCGTCCATGACGTCGATGGCCTTGTCCGGCAAGAAGCGTGAAGGCAGGTAGCGGGAACTGAGCGTAACCGCAGCCTCAATGGCCTTATCTGAGAAGTGTGCCTTGTGGTGCAGTTCGTATTTGCTCTTCAGACCCATCAGGATCTTGACGGCGTCCTCGACGGATGGCTCGTTGACCTTGACGGTCTGAAACCGGCGCTCAAGAGCGGCATCTTTTTCGATGTACTTGCGGTACTCGTTCATCGTCGTGGCACCGACGCACTGGAGTTCGCCACGGCTGAGGGCTGGCTTGATGATGTTCGATGCGTCCATCGCACCTTCTGCAGAACCGGCACCAACGATGGTGTGTAGCTCATCAATGAAGAGGATAACGTTCTTGTTGCGGCGGATTTCATCCATGACCGCTTTGATGCGTTCTTCAAACTGACCTCGATACTTCGTGCCTGCGACCATGAGGGCGAGGTCGAGCGTGATGACGCGCTTGTCGCGGAGAATTTCAGGGACGTTACCGCTGGCGATTTCTTGGGCGAGTCCTTCCACGATAGCCGTCTTGCCGACACCTGCTTCGCCGATCAGCACTGGATTGTTCTTCGTTCGGCGGCAGAGGATCTGGATGACCCGGGCGATCTCTTCAGAGCGACCAATGACGGGGTCCATCTCGTCCTTTTGAGCCAATTCCGTCAGATCGCGTCCAAAGGCACGGAGGGCAGGCGTTTTGCTGTCCTTCTTCTGGCTGGGGCCGTTCGAACCGACGTTTTCGTTGGCTGGGCCTTCTTCATCGCTCTCTTCTTCCTCGTTGGCACTGAAATTGGGGTCCAGTTCCTTGAGGATTTCGTTCCGGGCTTTGTCGAGATTGATGTCCAGGTTGCGCAGGACCTGGGCAGCAACGCCATCGCCTTCGCGGAGGAGGCCGAGGAGGATGTGCTCCGTGCCGACGTAACTGTGGTTCAGCGCCTTGGCTTCCTTGGATGCCAGAGCGAGGACCTTTTTCACCCGAGGGGTGTAGGGAATGTTGCCCACCATTTTGGTCTCTGGGCCGGAACCGACTTGCTGCTCCACCTGCATGCGGACAGTTTCAAGGTCCAGCCCCAGTTTGGTCAGGACGTTCACGGCGACGCCTTGGGCCAGTTTGATGAGGCCCAGCAGGAGGTGTTCCGTGCCGACGTAGTTGTGATTGAAACGATCTGCCTCCTTGCGTGCAAGGGCCAGGACTTGTTGGGCGCGTGGGGTGAAATTATTCATCATTTTGCTCTTTGTCTGAGCCTCCGGTTGGGGGTGGTTGTGGTAATTGTGTAGGTACGGTAGTGGGTCCCTGCAAAGAATGCAACCTTGTGCGGGTAATTTCGGCGCGCAAAACATCCCGATCTTCGGGGGAAAGTTCCCGTCCGGCGGCCATTTGAAGGTGGGCAGGCTGGATCTCCAGCAGCAGCATGTCTAGCAGCGAGCGGTCGCAATCTGGGACCAAATCGACGTCTGCGCCCAGTCGTAGCATTGATAGCCAGTTCAGTGCCTCTTTAGACGAGAGAACGAAGGCGTGTCGCAAGATGGCATAGGCGCGGCCGACTTGATCTCGCAGCATGATTGTTTGGTCTTCCAGAAGTTTGGCTCGTGCGGTGGTCTCTGAGCGCACAACGCCTTCGATGACTTTTTCGATCTGCGCGATGATTTCTGACTCCTTTTCGCCCAAGGTGTGTTGGTTCGAAATCTGGAAAAGATTGCCGAGCGCCTCTGTGCCCTCGCCATAAAGGCCGCGCACGGCAAGACCGATCTTGCCGACGGCTTTCACCACCTGGTTGATTTGATCGGTCAAAACGAGGCCTGGCAGATGCAGCATGACGGAGGCCCGCATACCCGTGCCCAGGTTGGTGGGGCAGGCAGTTAGGTACCCGAGCTTATCGTCAAAGGCATACGGGAGCTGCGCCTCCATCTCGGAGTCAATGCGATCCACAAGGTCGTACGCGCTGCGGAGGTTCAGCCCTGGGCGGATGCCCTGGATGCGGAAGTGGTCTTCCTCATTGATCATGATGCTGATGCTTTGCTTGCGATCAACGACGACGCCGCAGCCATTCGAGCGCGCAGCGTGCTCCCGGCTGACAAGGTGGCGCTCCACGAGCACCTGCTTCTTGATCTTGCTGGTGTCTTTGTAGTCCTCGCTAAATCCGTCCTTCATTTCTGGCAGTGCCTCAATGATCGGGCGGACATTCGCCAGCATCTCGATGCGTTGTTTTTCCTGGCTAAAGCCAGGGAAGGGGTTGTCGCGGAGATTGCGAGCAAGGCGGACACGGGAGGTCATGACCACATCGGAATGAGGTCCGCTACCCCGCATCCAGTCGGCGGGGTTTTTGATCAAAGTGTTGAATCGCATCATGTCTGTAGTCTTACCAAAAGCCTGAAGTGTCTAAAACTGTGACACTGATCATGGATACGTGTTGAATCAGATGCAAGAGGCGGAATTTGTGCCGTGGTTCACAGTTGCTGCTTTCAGGATCACAGCTAGTCTCGGCGGAAAGGACCTCGCCTGTCTGGCTCTACCTCCCGAAAATCATATGCTCGAAACCCTCCTGCGCCGTCCCTGGCTGTCCGTGGCCATTATGCTGGCCCTTTGTGCGCCCTTGATTTGGGAGACTGCCCAGCTCTCCCTGAGATCTGGGGCATC
>CAZCAL010000320.1:3798-5885 GCA_964496625.1 uncultured Verrucomicrobiaceae bacterium
CTGGAGGGAGACCCACGATCACGCTTCACCTATGATCTTGTGGAAAAAAGCCTGCACGGCACCACCGTGCTAGTGGTAGTGCAAACCAGCCCTGATGTGTTTACCAGGGAGTCACTCACCAAGTTGCGTGATGTCTCCGAAGCCTTCGCTGCGCTGCCCGATGTGCGTGATGTAAAGAGCTTTACCCACTCTTCGATCCCTGTGCGGCGGGGTTTTGCGCTGTCCATGGAGCCCTATTTGCCGACGGAGTGGACGGATGAAAATCTCGCAAAGGTGAAGGGGTTTTCGCTGAACCATCCCTTGGTTCGCAATCTCCTAGTCTCCCCTGATGCCAAACATTCCGTGCTCTTAGTGACCTTTGCCGATGCGAAGGCCCATCCTTCACGCGCGGTGCTGGATGAGATTTTGGCAAAATTCACGGATGCCCAGCACAGCTATCAAATGGTGTCTCTGCCCCTGGTGGAAAATGAGGTGCGTGAGCGCGCCGAACACGATCTGGTCATTTTTGTGCCACTGATCCTTGTCTGCGTGTTTTTGGCACTGGCTGTCTATTTCCGATCCCTGCGGATGATTCTCTTTTTGGTCATCAATCTGGCGATTCATGCAGCCCTTTCCGCTGGGGTGTGTGCGCTGATCCCGCTGGATTCTGGGGTCTATCTGCTGGCGCTGTTTCCTCTGCTCGCTGCGGTGCAATTGACGCTGCTGATCCATTTGGGTAGCGATTTCCGGGATCGCTTGCGTGCCGGTGAATCACCCGGTGAGGCGGTGCGTGCTGCCGTGCGCTCCGTGTTCCGCTCGTCCTTGTTTGCGGCGTTGACGACAATCGCGGGTTTTGTGGCACTGGTGGCGGCTCCCGGGGCTGCAAATCACGCCTTTGGCTTGCTCGGCGGTGCCTGCGTCGCGCTCGGCTGTGTATTGCTTTTTACCATCGGACCGGTGTTGCTTTTGATCCTGCATGAGGGTCTGCGAGCTCCAGGGGAATCGCAGTTAGAACGTGGGCCAAGCCTCTTCGCGAAAGCTACTGCTCACCCATCCAGTGCCTGGGCGGTCGGCGTGGTCGTGTTGATCGGTCTTGCGGGGTTGCCTGCGATTCGTCCCAATCTAAATCTCGCGGACTTTTTGCCCACAGACAGCCCATCCCGTCGTTTAGCGCATTTTTTTGATGAGGAATTCAGTGGCATGTACTTCTTGCGCATTGATCTGGATTCGGGTCGGCCCAATGGCGTGCCCGATTTGGAATTTCTGAAGTATGTGCAGAAGGTCGAAGCCTACGCCGCCTCACTGCCGGACGTGACGGCGATCTATTCCCACGCCTCCGTCATTGCCATGATGAACGAGGTTTGGTCTGGGTGGGAGCCGGGATCGTTCAAGCTGCCTGATGCCCCCCTGATGCTTGGGATTTTTCAGCAAGCACTGCTCGGGTCCGGCCTGCCGATGACGGAGGCGCTTGCTGACCCCGAATGGCGCGTGGCCAGTCTCTACGTCCGGACGCGCATTCTGCCCTCGGACGAATATTTGGCCATGCACGATGCGATCCTTGCGGAGGCACGACGCTTGGCACCGCCAGCGGTCCAGGCGCGTCCTGCGCCAGGATTGAGGGAATTTTTGGAGGCAGATCGTGCCGTCGTGCAGGGGCAGATCGCCAGTGTGGTGGCCTCGCTGACGGCCATCGCGCTGTGCCTCCTGGTGCTGTGGCGCTCCGCCCGGCTCTCCCTGGCTGCGGTGCTATGTGTGTGTGCTCCGCTAGGCGCAGCCTTGGGGCTGGCGGCTTGGCTGGGGGTGACGCTGAACAGCATCACGGTCATGGCAGGTGCAATCGTTTTGGGCGTGGCAGTCGATGACGCGGTACACTTCGTCACCCGTTGGCAGGAACTCGTCCGCGCCGGGAAAACCGCCCTGGATGCCGCCCAGGAGACGTTGCGGGAAAAGCGCGGCCCCATCACCCTGACCACCACCGTGCTGCTGGCCGTCTTTGTGCCGCTGTCCTTCAGCGCCTTCCCGCCCGTGCGCGGTTTTGCCATGGTGGCGGCCTTGGCGTTTCTCGGTTCGCTGGCCTGTGTGCTAATCTTGCTGCCCAGGATGCTGGC
>CAZCAL010000321.1:0-5869 GCA_964496625.1 uncultured Verrucomicrobiaceae bacterium
GATGAACAAAAGGAAACATCGAACTTTCACTTCCTCTCTGGCATCGTCGTCTTCATGGTTGCCCTCTTGGGGCTTCAAGCAATCTCTTCGCTCTTTAGTCGCATCTGGCGCCGGAAGAGAGTCACCAAAACTTCAATCACAGTATGAGTCCGAAACCTCTCTTTGTGCTGGCACTTGCCGTCTTGACCCTGCTTGCGTGTCGGCTCTCTCCACAGATTTCTGGCGGGGAGTCGGCAGGTGTAACAATGCGGTTACCGGTAGGGATCAGCCGCTACATTGGCACCCCAGAAGAGGCCGATAAAAGGGAGCGTGAACTGCTCCCTGACGACACGCAAATCGTAAAAATGGCTTACCATAACGTGACCTCTGATCCAGTGCGCAGAGATGATTTACACGTCACCATTGTTTTGGCTGGTGCGGAAAGGCGCAGCATCCATCGCCCAGAGGTATGCTTGACGGGGCAGGGTTGGACGATCCTAAACGCGGAGACCGTTCCTGTGAAAATGGCGTCTGGTGCTGTGCTGAAAGTCCGCGATTTGTATGTGGAAAAACCTATCTATTTGAGGAAGGGCGACACTCAGACGCGGAGACTGCGGGCGCATTACGTTTATTGGTTTGTCGGGACCGATGTGACGACCCCCAGTCACTTGGAACGCATCCTTTGGAGCACCTGGGACAGTGTCTTCCGCAACGTGAATCATCGATGGGCGTATCCGAGCGTTTTAGCGTATGTGACGGAGGGCTTCACCCCACAGGAGATCGGTCAGCGAACCAGGAATTCTGAGGAAACGATGGAAATGATCACCAGTTTTATTAGCGAACTGGCACCGACGTTTCAATCGGGATTGGAGTCAAAAGCGACAGCTTCGGTCGATGTCGCAGTAAAACAGTGAGCCTCCAACCAAAGTGATCGCAGACCTTGAGGAAAAGCTGGAGAGGCTGCGCTGCTGGTTCCGTCCGTTCGAAAGTGTGGCTGTAGCATACTCCGGCGGAGTGGATAGCTCGTTGGTGCTCAAAATCGCCACTGATGAGCTGCCTCTGGAGTCAGTGGTAGCAGTGTTAGCGGTCTCATCCAGTTTGCCAGAACGAGATCGCACCGAGGCTTTGCGTGTGGCGGAATTCATTGGGATCAGCGTTGAAGCCCTGGAAACAAAGGAGACTCATGATCCCCGTTATCAGGCGAACCCGCCCAATCGTTGCTTCTTTTGCAAGGAACATGTGTATGGCGATGTGGCGAGGTTGGCGAAGGAGAGGGGTATAAGTCTGGTGGTGGACGGGATGAATGCGGACGATACGCTGGATGTGCGTCCAGGCCGCGCAGCTGCGATGAAGCAAGGTGTGCGCAGTCCGTTGAACGAGATGAAGTTTTCAAAATCAGATGTGCGGCTCATGGCGCACGCTTTGGGCCTGCCGAACTGGGACAAACCTGCGGCAGCGTGTTTGGCATCTCGCGTGGCCTATGGATTGCCTGTTAGCGATGATTTGCTGGGCCGGATCGAGCGCGCGGAGGATCTATTGCATCGTTTGGGATTTGAGGACTCTCGCGTCAGGCATCATGGTGATGTGGCGCGGATTGAAGTGCCGCCGGAAGAACATGCTCGGTTGGCTGCGCTGGGTGGAGAGATTGCTTCTGCGGTTCGTGCCTGTGGCTGGCAGTTTGTGACGATGGATCTTGAGGGCCTACAACACGGCAGCATGAACCGATCATTGATCAGCAAAGCACCATGAAGGATGGCGTGAACACGGACGTGCAACGGTTGTCCCGGCAGGGGCTTCCAGAAGTCGTGTATGCGGCGGGCAAGACAATTTCACAGGTGCAAACTGCGGTAGCCGCGCTGCACGAAGCAAACGGTTGTGCTTTGGCGACAAGGGTCTGTCCGGCGATGGCGCAAGAGCTCGCTGGGCCGGATGCCGTTTATGATGACGTGTCCCAGGTTTGGTGCAGGGGCGCACTTCCCCAGGTCAAGGATGTGGCACCTGTCGCGGTTGTCTGTGCGGGCACATCGGATTTGCCCGTGGCAGAGGAGGCCGCGCGAGTTCTTGAATTTGGAGGGGCGAGCGTGCTGCGTGTGGTTGATGTCGGAGTGGCGGGGCTCCACCGATTGCTGGAAAGTCTGGAGGAGATCAAAGGCTGTAGCGTCGTGATCGTCGTCGCAGGCATGGATGGTGCCTTGCCCTCCGTCGTGGGTGGATTGGTGCGCCAGCCAGTCATCGCCGTGCCGACGAGTGTTGGCTATGGTGCCAACCTGAACGGGATTGCGGCCTTGTTGGCAATGTTGAATTCGTGCGCAGCAGGTCTGGTGGTGGTGAATATTGACAATGGATTTGGGGCGGCGATGCACGCATTGAAGATTCTTCGTGCAAAGTGTGGTATCTGAGGTTCGAACAATGAAGACTGCTTATTTAGACTGCATTGCAGGGGCCAGTGGAGATATGCTGTTAGGCGCACTGATTGACGTCGGACTCGATGTTGAGTGGTTGCGCTCTGAGCTTGGGAAGCTACCGATTGAAGGGTGGGAGCTAAACGTCCGCAAGGTGGATAAAAACGGCTTTGCTGCCACGAAAGTAGATGTCGAAGTGGGCGAGCAGCCGCATTCTCGACCGCTTCCAGTGATTGAAAAAGTCGTTCAAGACAGTGGGATTTCTGACAGTGTGAAGAGGAGGGCCATTGAGGTGATGCGCATTATTGCGGTAGAAGAGGCGGCGATTCATGGAATGCCGCTGGAGCAGGTGCACCTGCATGAAGTGAGCGGGGAAGATGCCATCATTGACATCGTGGGCACTTTGCTGGGCGTCGAAAGGCTTGGTCTCGAACGAATCATCTGCAGTCCATTGCCACTTGGGCGAGGGTTCATCGATGGTGCCCATGGTGCCATCCCTTTGCCTGCGCCTGCTGCGGTCGCTATCCTGAAAGGTTTGCCAGTGATAGGGTCAGAGATCGAGGCTGAATTGGTGACACCGACTGGCGCTGCTCTAGTGAAACATTTGGCTATATCATTTGGTGGCCTTCCGGCAATGAAGTTGGAATCGGTCGGCTATGGCGCAGGGACGTGGAACCTGAAGATTCCGAACCTCCTGCGCGTGTTCATCGGGGAGGCGGATGCAGCTGCGGTGAACGTTGAGTTTGTTTCACTGCTAGAGTCAAACATTGATGATGAGAATCCAGAGCATTATCAGTATGTGATGGAACTGCTGTTTGCTGCGGGTGCCTTGGACGTCTGGCTGGCACCAGTGCAGATGAAGAAAAACCGGCCCGCTGTGGTTCTAAGCATTTTGGCCAAGCCGGGCGATGTGTCGTCGCTAACCGCAATCATACTTGGGCAAACGAAGACGCTGGGAGTTCGACAGAGTGAACTGCGCCGGGCGACGTTGCAGAGGCGAATCTTGGAGGTGACGACAACGTTTGGTACGGTGCGAGTGAAGGTTGCCGATCTTGGAGAAGGGAAGCAGAAGATTGCACCTGAATACGATGACTGTGCTGCGTGTGCGCGTAAGTCGGGTGCCAGTCTAGACGATGTCAGCTTTGCTGCCCGTGCTGCCGCGGTCTCCCTGCTTGGGCTGGGGGTTGGCGAGGACAAGTGTTAACACCTACACGGATGAATTCTCGCAATCGGCTTGATCCTGACTCTGAGGTGTTCATTGATGGATTGCGCGGGCTACTAGCCATTGCGGTCTTGATTTCTCATGCGGTTGATTTGGGTATTTATCGGACGATCAGCTCCGATATGGAAACGACTCCCGTTCTGTGGAGGGTAGCTCGTGCTACGATTGGGCACGGTGGATTCTATGTCTGGGTGTTTTTTGTGATCTCTGGCCTATGCATACATCAATCCATCGCCCGAGCGATGGCGCAGGGTTGCTTCCGTTGGAGATCCTATCTCTTTGCACGTGCAACCCGCCTTTATCCACTTTACCTGGTGGGGCTGCTACTGGCGGTCATTGCGTTGCCTCATGCGGCGGAACTAACATCAAACGCCAGCGTGCATCCTTGGCGGCAATTGGTGGCCTCACTGTTCATGTTGCATGGCTTTACAGATTCGTTTCCGGGGTTTTCTCCATCGTGGAGTCTTGCCAATGAGGCTGCCTACTACTTCGTATGGCCAATGGCGCTAATCATGGCGGCAAATCGGCAAGGGAAGGCTGTCGCGTACTCGCTGGTGGGTTTGCTAGTGCCAGCCGCATGTGTCGCCTGTGTATGGTGGATCTTTGGGCCAAAAAGTGTTGGCAGCACGTTGAACGGCTTCTGGGTTATTGGTATCCTCTTTCCAACTTGGTTGGCTGGGGCGATACTGGCGATGAACTGGGAGAAGATGTCTCAGTGGGTCACGATTGGTCGATGGGAGCTGGGCATTGCGATGAGTGTCGCGGCGGCACTGCTGCTTAGCATCGCCAAGTATTACGACGTTGCGCCGAAGTACATCGACCTGATGTCTTGTGTGTCGATTCCGGGGATCGTCATCGTTCTTGCTGGTGGTCGTCATTTGCGTTTGGCAGGTGACGAGCGATTGGCTGTCCGATGCAAGCGCTTAGGGCTGTTAAGCTATCCCTGTTATATCCTCCACATGCCATTGATGTGCCTCACGGACTGGGCTGCTGAAACGGTCGTGCCTGGCTGGGTGCTGATGAACGTGTATGTGCGTATCCTCTCGCTGCTGCTACCCTCCGCACTGGTGTTGATCGGGCTGGGGCCTTGGGCCGAGTCACGCCTCTTGGCGTGGCGTGCGGTTGCCATTCAGCGGTCCACTCGCAAGCCCTTCAACTTGGCGATTCAATGATGACCGATTCAAAGGTTTCAGCATGGTTTGGCTCCTCTGGTTATGAGGATGCTGAAGCTATATCAAACTATGTTGCAGCGGCGATCGATGCGTTAGGGCTACCGGGCGATTTTGTGAGGGCTGGCGACAATGTGGTACTGAAGCCAAACTGGGTGAAGGAGTATGACGAGCGCTACCCTGGGCCGAATCAGTGGGAGCATGTGATAACGCATCCTGCGGTGCTCGAAGCGGTAATTGCATGGGTCGGAGCCAAGCTTGATGGGCGTGGAAGTATCACGGTTTGTGACGCACCGCAGACGGACTCATCGTTTGCGACCTTGCGGGAATACTGCGGGTTGGATGCGCTGATTCAGCGCTGCAAGCATTCCTTCCCTGGTGTGGAAATACGCCTCCTCGATTTGCGGGCTGAAGAGTGGCACGCGGTCGATGGGGTGACGGTGAGTAAAACGGAACTGCCGGGAGATCCGCTGGGGTCCACTCATGTGCGCTTGAATGAGGATAGTGAATTCGTCGGATTTCATGGCTTGGGACAGCTCTACGGTGCGTCCTTTGACATGGCGGAAACAAATGAGCGTCACCGTGAAACAACACATGAATACCTGCTCTGCCGGACGCCAGTTGATGCGGATGTGCTGATCAATATCCCCAAACTGAAATGCCACAAGAAGGTCGGTCTCACCTGTGCGCTCAAGAACATGGTGGGCATCAACTCCAATAAGAACTGGCTTCCCCATCACACGGAGGGAACGCCAGATAACGGGGGGGATCAGTTTCCTGCGGGTACCCTGAAGGCCAAACTGGAACATTCGTGGATGGGCAAGATCAAGCGTCTCTTGGTGGGTCGTCATCTGTTGAGTAAGCTCTTTGTGCCAGTGAAAAAGATCGGACGCCTTTTCTTTGGCGACACGCAGAAGGTCGTTCGCAGTGGTAACTGGCATGGCAATGATACCTGCTGGCGAATGGTGGTGGACTTGAACAAATGTCTCTTCAACTTCGATGGTGAAGGTAAGGCCCGATCCAAGCGTTTGCGTTATCTGGCCGTCGTTGATGCGATCATTGCTGGTGAGGGCAACGGTCCAATGGCTCCTGATCCG
>CAZCAL010000322.1:0-3687 GCA_964496625.1 uncultured Verrucomicrobiaceae bacterium
CATCATGTGGAGCCAGCGTCAAGGTGCGGAGGTCATGCGTCCGCTCGCCGCACCGGTAATCGGCGGAATGGTTTCTAGTCTGCTGCACATTCTGATCGTCACACCTGTGATTTTCCTGTGGTTGCGAGATCGCCAATTGCGCCGAGCAAACTTTTCGGGTGAGACCAATTTTCCCGACAAACCAAAACAACAAAACCAAACAATACCATCAATATGAAAACCATCCTGACCTCCCTTGCATTAAGTCTCACTCTCCTTGCCTGCGGTGCCGATACGCCCGCCAAGCCTTATCCGCTGAAGACCTGCGTGGTCTCAGGCGAAGAACTTGGCAGCATGGGCAAGCCCGTTGTAATCACTCACGACGGTGTGGAGGTGCAACTCTGCTGCAAAAACTGCATCAAGAAGTTCGAGGCCAATCCTGCCAAATACCTCGCTAAATTGCCGAAGAAGTAAGATGGCGGATCCGCCTCCGATTCTCAGCGCGCTGGCGTGGATGCGGCGGCGCGCTGAATGCGGGCGGGGACTTCATTCACGGAGAATCCGGCGGCGCGCAGTGCATCCCATATTTTGATGAGCATGCCCAGCGGTGCGTCGGAGTCTGCTTCAAGCTCCAGTTTCACCACTGGGTTACTGGATTTCAGTGCCTTCAGCGCTGCGGCGAGGTTATCGATGACGAGGGGTGTTCCATCCAAGAACAGATCGCGCTTTTTATCGACGCTGATGGCGACGCGAACCTCTCGCTGGGGTGCTGCACCACCCATGACGGTGGAAGTTGGAAGGGCGATCTCAAGATGCGCTTTGTTGCGATCTGAGTTCTTTTTGAAGGTCGTGGTGGCGATCACAAAGATCAGCAAGATTAGCATGATATCGATCAATGAGACGATGGGGATCATCGGCACGGATCGTTTGTGTGGACGCAGATTCATCATGGCCGTGGCTGCGGACTAGGCGCTTTTGTCTTCCTCGCGATGCACCTCAAAGTGGGCGAAGAAGGTATGGATGACATCGTGTAGAGTTGTCTCAATTTTTACCGCGATGGCGTCGAGCCTGCGGGCAAAATAGGTGTGCGCTAAGACGGACGGCACGGCGACGAAAAGGCCCGCAATGGTGCAGCGGAGCGCGACGCCGATCTCCCGAGCGATGGCCGTGGTGTCTGGGCCGTTTTGCCCCTCGGCTCCGAATGCGCTGAACATTCCGACCAGTGCCGCGGTCGTGCCCATCAATCCCAATAGCGGTGCAACGGTGACCATGACTTCGAGGAATGGCACGCCGCGTTCAAGGCGATGAATTTCGGCCTTGGCCTGCGTGGCGACGGCTTCGATACAGTCGGACTTCCCTGTGTATTCGCCACTAATGGCCAGACTGCCTAAGCGTGCCAGCATCGAGGGATCGCGATCCAGGAAGTCCTGAAGGGGCCGGATATCGCCTTTGGCTGCGTAGTTCGGCAGTGAGCGCAATTGGCTGACGACGCTGGAGGGCATGACGACGTCATCACGGAGTTGCAAGTACACCATGATCATCACAGCGACGGCGGCAATGGAGCAGAGGACGATTAAGGCCATGACGAATCCGCCAGTGGAGAGAAAATCCCAAACGAGATCCAGGCCGCTGGCACTCTGCTGGGCGAGGGGGAGGGGGGCTTCAGTAAATGAGAACATCGATGTTGGTGATAAAGCGCTCGTCTTCGAGGAGCGGCAAAAGGTCTTTGGGAATGGGAGGTATGTCTGCGTCGAGGATCGCCTTCAAGGTGAATTCAATGAGGGCAGAATTTGCCTGTTTCGCGTCCGTCAGGATTTCAACATCTGCGGGGGTTACTTTCCCAGACTTGGGCACGCGAATCCGGATTTCCACAGTGCCTGTGCCGGCATCGCGATGTTGGCGATAGTATTTGTGCCAGAGTTGCTCGATTGGACCAATCACCTGGCGCGTGTATTTGCCAGTCGGTGTCATTTCGGCGTCCACTGCGGCGTCGGCACGATTCGAGATGGTGCCCTTGACTTGACTGGTGCGGGTGAAGGGGGAGAAGCTTTCCGGGTCCGGTTTGCCTGCTGTCTTCTTGACGGGATCCGGTGCGCCTGCGGCCCTGTCCGGGCCAGAGCCAAGGCCGGGCGGTAGCATGCTTGGAGTGGGCTGCGAAGCAGTGGCTTTGGGGGAGCTTGGAGGCTGGGCTCGTTTGATCTCCAGGGGCATCTTCTCGTTGCCGCCATCCGGTGTTTCTCTGACGAGGTCTTCGATGACGGGCGTCGCCGCCGGAATGGGCTGAGCCTTTGCCACGACGACGGGTTGCGGCGGCGGCACGGGAGTTGGCTTGGACATTCCCCCTCCTCCCGACGTTGCAGGCGCTGGCGCAGCCTCGTGGGCGGTGGCTGCGTCGTCTTTAATCTTTCCGTCTTTATAGTCCCGGTCTGCCAGTTCCATCTGCGCGGGTCCTTTGCCATCCAGCTTGGGCATGTTTGCGACGCCATCTGGGTCTGGGGCCAGTTTGGATCCGGCGCGTGTATTGCGGTCTGAGATGAAGGCCGCGTTTGCTGGTGCGGTTTCGGCGGCTTCGTTTTGAGTTGTGCGGAGGTAGCTGCGCTCCTTGGGTTTGGGTGGCGGGGGAGGGGGCGGCACCGGGTCTGTTTCCGTGCGCATTAGCGGCACCGGGACTTCCATGATCTGGTCTGGAAAGAGCAATGTGACGACCGGTTCTTCGACAATGGCCTCCTCCTGAATCTTGAGTGCAGCGCGCTCGCTCTGGGTGCTCATGACCATAGCCAGAATTGAAAATAGCACTAGATGCACCGCCAGTGATCCAGCGATGCCGACGGGGAGTGTGCGGCCTTGAACTTCAGAGATAGTCAATCGCCGCCAATTTGCCGCCTACCTGCATCCGAATCAATCGGGAATCAGGATTGGCTGACCTGAGCTTTGGCGATTGACGAAACCCGGCTGACTGGCTAGGACTGGGGGCTGAATCTTTTTGAACCCCAACCTGCCTTCTTTCATGAGCAATAATCCCGCCAAAAAAATCATCAACGATCCTCTCAAGTGTGCCGACGAATTGCTGGAGGGGCTTGTGCTCGCCTACGACGGTAAGGCCCGCAAAGTGGGAGAGCGATCCATCGTGATGAACAACCTGCGCCCCGATGCGCCTGCGCTGCTTGTCGGTGGTGGGGCAGGGCATGAGCCGATCTACCATGGCCTCGTCGGCAAAGGAATGGCAGATGGCGCTGCCTGTGGTGATATCTTTGCAGCACCGCCACCCAACATCGTCCTGGAGGCCACCCAGGCCGTGAATCGTGGCAAAGGCGTGCTGTATCTCTACGGGAACTACGCGGGTGATGTGATGAACTTTGATATCGGTGCTGAACTCGCTGCCGATGAAGGTATCGAGGTCCGCACCGTCTTGATCTGGGACGACGTTTGTTCCGCGCCACCTTCCGAAAAAGAAAAACGCCGTGGCGTGGCTGGTCTGGTGCCTGTGGTGAAGCTGGCGGGTGCAGCGGCGATGACCGTCAGCACGCTGGATGAGCTGGAGCGCATTGCCCGCAAGGCTGTGGCGAATACCCGCTCCGTGGGCGTATCGACAAAGCCTGGCTCCATCCCCGCCACAGGGCAGCCGACCTTTGAACTCGCGGACGACGTCATCGGCCTCGGAATGGGCATCCACGGCGAAAAAGGGGTGGGCCTGATTCCGATGTGCAC
>CAZCAL010000322.1:3697-5845 GCA_964496625.1 uncultured Verrucomicrobiaceae bacterium
CCTATGTGCACAGCGGATGAGCTGGCTCCCAAGATCCTGGATCTGCTGTTTGCGGATGATCTGGAATTAAACGCTGGCGACGAGATCGTTTTCTTTGTGAACAGCCTCGGGGCGACTCACATGATGGAACTGCTGATCATCCTGCGTGCTGCTGTTCCTCTCATTGAGGCGCGTGGTTTGAAGATCCACCAGACCATCGTGGACAACATCGTCACTTGCCAGGAGATGGCGGGCGTGTCCTTCAGTGTCACCAAACTCGACGCCGAACTGAAGGCGCTGTGGGATCTTCCTTGCGAGAGCGCCGGTTACACGAAGCTGTAATCGCCGCCGCCCTGGTTTGAGTCAAAAAAAGCCCGTCCAGCGTGAGCCGGACGGGCTGATTTTTATTGATCGCGGCAAGGATCAGGACCAGCCGTGCGCATCGCGCACCTTCATCATGGCACCGAGGATGGTGTTCCATGTCTCCACCTTCTCGAGGGTGGCATTTGGGAACATGCAGCCATCCCAGCAAATGTGCTGGATGCCACGGGATGCAGCGTCTTTGAGCCAGTAGCCGGAGGCCTTGGTGATGTCTAGCTTGCCATTCGGATCGTCGGCAGGGCAGTGCTTGCCAGTCTTGTCATGGCTGCCAGCGCCGTGCACGGTGCCGTCATTTTGCGCGACGTGGAAGTCGATGGTCCAGGGACGGAGGGCATCCGTCATTTTCGCGTAGGCGGCCCAGAATTCACCGTCGCTGTAGCCAGGCTGCAGGAGGGCGTGTTCAGGGGCGTTGTATCCCAACGTGTAGAGGTAGGTGTGAGCGAGATCTGCCTGGAAACCCAGCGTCTCTGGCATCCCGACGCCTTCGAGCACGTCCAGCATGTCCTTCCAGGAGTGCATCCCCGCCCAGCAGATTTCGCCTTCCGCCGCGAGACGCTCGCCGTGGTCGGCAGCGATTTTGGCGGCTTTGGTGAAGGTGTCGATAATGCGGCTGGTGTTTGCTTTTGGATTCTCTGCCCATTTGGCGAGACCAAACTCTGCGGAGTCGATGCGGATCACGCCATACTTGCGGACGCCGTGTTTGTTAAAGATGCCAGCGATGCGGCAGGCCATCTTCACCGCACTGAGGAATTTTTCCTGCTGGGCATCGTCGCCCATGGAGGAGTCGCCAACGGTGCCTGGCCAGACGGGTGCCACCAGGGAGCCTACGCTGAAGCCCTTGCTAGCGATCAGATCCGCGATGCCATTGAGTTCGTCGTCGCTGGCTTCAGGATTGGTGTGAGGCAGGAAGAGGAAGTAATCGATACCCTCGAACTTTTGGCCGTTCACTTCAGCGGCGGCGGTGAGGTCGAGCATCCGCTCAAGGGAGATTGGTGGTTCTTGTCCTTCGCCATCGCCTTTGCCGACGAGGCCTGGCCACATTGCATTGTGAAGTTTGGGCAGAGAGTTGCTCATGGTGGAGTTGGGTTGTGTTTTGATTTCGATTGAAATGGAGCAGCGATTCTAGGCAGTGATCAGCAGATGAACAGGAAAAAGTTTGTGCTCTTCCTGGCTCAATCAGGCACTCTCTGGCAGCGCCACATAAGGATCTTCGTGCAGTTCGATGGTCTTGGTGCCTCGGATCAATTTGATCCACTCGCGTAGGCAACCGAGGAAGATGATGGCCACACAGGCCAGGAAGAAGGCAGTTACAGCCGTATCAATCTGCATGTTCAGCTTTTGTGCTGCCCAGACTTTCATGTCTGCTGCTGAACCCCCGGCGGCGAGTTTAGCGGCGTAATCCTTCGCACCGGCGATGAACCCCATTTTTGGATTGGCATCGAAGAGCTTGATGTAGCCGGCGCTGAAGGTCACGGCCAAGAGGAAGGCTAGCGGGATGGCGGTGACGGCTAGGAATCGGGTTTTACCCATCTTGATGAGGATGGTGGTTCCGAGGCAAAAGGCGATCACCGCTAGCAGTTGATTGGCGATGCCAAACAATGGCCACAAGGTATTGATCCCTCCCAGTGGATCGATGACTCCTTGATAGAGAAAGTAGCCCCAGCCCGCGACGAGCAAGGCGCTGGAGAATACATACGCTGGCGCACTCCGGGTATCCCCCAGCGGTTTCCATAGATTGCCGAGGAAGTCCTGCAAAATGAATCGTCCGACGCGGGTGCCAGCATCAAT
>CAZCAL010000323.1:0-1938 GCA_964496625.1 uncultured Verrucomicrobiaceae bacterium
TGCGTGAACACATCAGCATCGACGGAATGCCCCTGCACGTCATCGATACCGCTGAAGAGGCGCAGGATATTGCTGGCAAAATGATCGGCCAGACTCTGGTGACGCATCAGACTGGCGAAGAAGGCAAACTGGTCAGCAAGGTCCTTATTGCGAAGTCAGTGGACATCGCTCGCGAGCTGTATTTTGCTATTCTCTTTGATCGCAGCAGCAGCACCCACTCCATCATCGCCTCCACAGAGGGCGGGATGAACATCGAAGAAGTCGCAGAAAAGACTCCCGAGAAGATCACGAAGGTGAAGGTGCACCCGACGATGGGACTACAGCCTTTTCAGTGCCGCAAGATCGCTGCCGCTCTCGGGCTGCGTGGTCCGCTGATCAATCAGGCGGTGAAGCTCTTCAGCTCCCTCTGGAATCTTTACTCCAAGAGCGACTGTTCCCTGGTGGAAGTGAATCCGCTGGCAGTCACCACCGATGGCCAAGTGGTCGCGCTGGATGCGAAGTTCAATTTTGATGACAACGCCCTGTATCGCCAAAAGGAAGTGACCGCGATGCGTGACACGTCCGAGGAAGATCCCCGCGAAGTCGCTGCCAGCGAGTTCGGCCTGAACTACATCGGCCTGGATGGCAACATCGCATGTCTAGTGAACGGAGCTGGTCTCGCCATGGCGACGATGGACATCATCAAGCTGCATGGTGGAGAGCCTGCCAACTTCCTCGACGTGGGTGGTGGTGCATCGAAGGATCAAGTCGCCTCCGCCTTCAAGATCATCCTGGGTGATCCGAATGTGAAGGGCATCCTGGTAAACATCTTTGGTGGCATCATGGACTGCGATGTCATCGCGCATGGCATCATCGCTGCCGTGAATGAAGTGGGTCTCACCCTGCCGCTGGTGGTCCGTCTCGAAGGCAACAACGTTGACGCAGGCAAGGCTACCTTGGCTGGCAGCGGCTTGGCCATTACTAGCGCCGATGGTCTCACCGACGCAGCCCAAAAGATCGTCGCCGCCGTGAGCGCTGCTGCTTGATCCACTGACACACTTACTGATTCCTTTTCACCGATTACTCCTTTCAGATTATGGCCATCCTCGTTGACACAGACACTCGCATCCTCGTCCAAGGCATCACGGGCGACTTCGGTTCCCGCCACGCCAAGGCATCGCTCGACTACGGCACGCAGCTCGTAGCGGGTGTCACACCTGGAAAAGGTGGGCAATTTTTTGAGCACAATGGCCACAAGGTCCCCATCTTTGATACCGTCGCTGAAGCTGTCGCTGAGACAGGGGCGACCGTTAGCGCCATCTTCGTGCCGCCGCCCTTTGCTGCGGACGCCATCCTTGAGTGCGTTGATGCACAATTGGCCCTCGCTGTCGCCATTACCGAAGGCATCCCAGTCAATGACATGATCCGTGTGAAGGCAGCCATGTGCCACAGCAAGACCCGCCTCATCGGGCCAAACTGCCCTGGCGTCGTGACACCTGGTCATGGTGACAAGAGCCATGGAGGCTGCCGCATCGGTATCGCCCCAGGTTACATTCATCGCCGTGGCAATGTCGGCGTTGTTTCCCGGTCCGGCACTCTCACTTATGAAGCCGTCTGGCAGTTGACCACTCGTGGTTACGGCCAGAGCACCTGCGTCGGCATCGGTGGTGATCCAGTCAATGGCACCAACCACACGGACGTGCTGCAGATGTTCAACGACGATCCAGAAACCGAAGCCATCATCATGATCGGCGAAATCGGCGGCAGCGCCGAAGTGGATGCTGCACGCTGGGCCGCAGAGAATTGCAAAAAGCCAATCGCAGCCTTCATCGCCGGTGCCACAGCCCCTCCAGGGCGTCGCATGGGTCACGCCGGTGCCATCGTCGGTGGTGAAGATGACACCGCTGAAGCCAAAAAGCGCATCCTGCGCGAGTGCGGCATCGCCGTCGCCGACAGCCC
>CAZCAL010000323.1:2038-5822 GCA_964496625.1 uncultured Verrucomicrobiaceae bacterium
TCGGCTGCGACGACGTTGATGCTACGTGACGCGATGCTTGTGGCGCTGGATGAATTGCAATGGATGGGCTGCCTGGGCAGTCTATGCCTTGGTGATCGGCTGCCCTGAAGGTGTCTTGGCGCAGACGAAGTTACGCCCGAAGGGCGACTTCACCCTCACAGAGGCGGATCGGAGTCATTGGGCTTTTCAGCCTCTACGTGCTACCTCGGGCACGCTTGATCACTTCATTGAAGAAGCTTTGGCGGAGAAGGGGATGAGGCTGAGTCCGGCAGCGACTCCTGAGGTCCTGATCCGTCGCGTTACCATGGATTTGACGGGGCTACCACCATCGCCCGAGGAGGTGCAACGTTTTGTCTCGGCGTGCCAGACGCCCGAGGCAGCGGCGAAGGCATACGACGGACTGATCGATGATCTTTTGGCGAGTCCCCGCTATGGCGAACGCTGGGGGCGGCACTGGCTGGATCTGGTGCGCTTTGCGGAGACGGATGGATTTGAGCACGATGCCGTTCGATCCCACGCCTGGCAGTATCGCGACTATGTGATCCGCAGTTTCAACGATGACAAACCTTATGATCGCTTTGTGCGCGAGCAGATCGCCGGCGACGAATTGTGGCCTGATGATTCCCAGGCGATGGTGGCCACGGGTTACGCCTTGCTGGGGCCTGATATGGTGGACTCTTCAGATCAGGTGCAACGTCGGCACAATACGCTGAATGACATTACGGATACGACGGGCTCCGTCTTCCTGGCGCTGACCACGGGCTGTGCGCGCTGCCATGATCACAAGCTTGAGCCCATCTCACAGCGCGATTACTACCGCCTACAAGCCTACTTTGCGAACTGCTCCATGGAGCGCGAACGCCCCGTGCCAACTTCGGCGCAGCGGCGTGATTATGACGCGGCGATGCGTCGCTATGAGTCCCAGGATGTGGTGCGAAAATTGGCTGAACTGGAAGGACCGGTACGGCAGCGGTTGAAGGAAAAGAAGTTGGCAAAACTTTCCCCTGAGGCCCAGGCCGCGCATGCGGTGCCAGAGGAGAAGCGCAGCGCTGAGGAGCAGAATTTGGTTTTGGAGACCTCCGCCAAAGTGAAGGTGACCAGCAAAGAGGTGGAGGATGCCTTCTCGGGTGAACTGCTGCGTCGCTTCGAGTCCCTGCGGGCCGAAGTGAAGCGCTTGGGTTCCCCTCCCAAACTTCCGGTAGCGATGGCTCTCTCCATGGGTCGCCCCCAGCCTACCTTTATCCTCCGGCGGGGTGAATACTCGATGCCGCTGGATGAGGTGCACCCCGGCACTCCTCAGGTGCTGCCAGACCCTCTGGCTGAGCCTTCGCGTGCCGCATTGGCGGACTGGATCGCGAGCAAGTCGAACCCGCTGACCGCTCGGGTGATGGTCAACCGCCTCTGGCAGCATCACTTTGGTAGAGGCATTGTGGCCACGCCGAGTGACTTTGGTTTGAATGGTCAACGTCCTTCGAATCCAGCCTTGCTCGATTGGTTAGCTGGCGAGTTTATTCGCAGCGGATGGAGTCTGAAGGCGATGCATCGCTTGATCCTCATGTCGCGCACTTATCAGCAATCGATGACAGCAGAAAGCCCAGCTCAGATGGAACTGCGCAAGCAACTCTACGGCGTCTGGGCACCGCTGAGACTGGAGGGGGAAGTGATCCGCGACAGTCTGCTGGCGATCAGTGGTAAGCTGAACCTGACGATGTATGGGAATGGGGTCTTTCCCCCAGTGCCACGGGAGGTCGTGGAGGGATCAAAGGGTGGATGGAACCCGAATGATCACGAGGCGGACTACAACCGTCGCAGCATCTACATCTTCTCCCGGCGCAATCTCCGCTTTCCGTTTTTGGAGGTCTTTGACGCGCCAGATAACAATCTGAGTTGCTCGGTTCGCGAGCGCAGCACGACGGCACCACAAGCCCTGACCCTGCTGAATGCAATGGAGGTGACCTCCGCCGCTGAGGCGACTGCGAAGCGCATCAGCAAGGAGGCGGCACAGCCTGCGGAACAGGTGGCGCGGGCGTATGCGCTGATCTTGGGGCGACAGCCGAGGCAAGATGAGGTCTCTGTCGGGCAGGAGTTTTTAGCGGCATCTCCGCTGGCGGAATACTGCCGCGCCTTGTTTAATCTGAACGAGTTCGTCTATGTCAATTGACCCCTCTGCACTTCCTCAGGATCGCCGTGCATTTTTGCAGACGGCGGGTGCTGGCTTTGGCGCGGTGGCGCTCCAGGCGATGCTGGCGGGCGAGGCAAAAGGATCGTCGGCGAACCCTCTTGAGCCTCGTGGGCCTCACTTCACGGCGAAGGCGAAGAGCGTGATCTTTTTGTTCATGTCGGGTGGTCCGAGTCATGTCGATCTCTTTGACCCAAAGCCAGATCTGCTGCGCCTAGCGGGCCAGCCGATCCCAGAGTCCTTTGGGACCTTTCGGACGCGGCGTGCGGTGGCAAAAAATGCCCTCATGCCCCCGATTCGGCCTTTTGCACGGCGTGGTAAGTGCGGTATGGAGGTGTCCGAGCTGTTGCCAAACATCGGGGCTCTTGCGGATGAGCTTTGTCTGCTGCGCGGATGCTATGGGGATAGCGTGACGCATCCTGAATCCGTGTACATGATGAACACCGGCACCATCTTGATGGGGAAGCCGAGTCTTGGTTCCTGGGCGGCTTACGGCCTCGGCACTGAGAACCAAAACATGCCTGCCTTTGTGGTGATGCCAGATCCCGGTGGTTGGGTCAAAGGGGGCGCACCCTCCTGGGGCAATGGTTTTTTGCCAGCAGCCTATCAGGGCACGCTGCTGCGTGGTGGGGCTGCCCCCGTGCTTAATTTGGCGACACCTGCGCACGTTAGTGCCACGCAACAGCAGAGCACGGTGGGTCTGATCAATCGGCTGAACCGCCTGAATCTCCCTGCGGGTGCGGAGGACACGGAACTGACGGCTCGCATCGCTGCGTATGAGTTGGCGTTTCGGATGCAGGCGCATGCGCCGGGGGCGGTGGACATTTCCCAGGAGTCTGCGGCGACCCGTCGGATGTATGGCATTGATGAGCCTGTGACCTCTGACTTCGGGCTGCGCTGCCTGATGGCGCGGCGTTTGGTGGAGCGCGGTGTGCGTTTTGTGCAGCTCTACTGCGGCGATACGAATGGCTGGGATGGACATAGCGATGTCGCTGGCAATCACACGAAGCTCTGCGCACAGAGTGATCTGCCTGTGGCTGGATTGTTGAGGGACCTGAAGGCCCGGGGGCTGCTGGATAGCACGCTGGTGATCTGGGGCGGTGAGTTTGGCCGGATGCCGATGAGTGAGGGCTCGAATGGCAGGGATCACAATCCGTATGGCTTCAGCATGTGGATGGCTGGTGGCGGCGTGAAGGGTGGGCAAGTGATCGGCACGACGGATGCCGTGGGGCTGCGTGCGGAGTCTGAAAAGACCCACGTCCACGATATCCATGCCACGATCCTGCATCTCCTCGGTCTGGACCACACCCGCCTGACCTACCGTCATAGCGGTCGCGATGATCGGCTCACGGATGTCTACGGGGACCTGATTGTGAAAGCGCTGGCTTGAGGCTGCCCGGCGGGCAAAGGTGATCCGCTGCGGAGCATTGAACGCTCATTGGCCTGGGTGGGCAGGGGGGCTGCGAAGACATTGAACCACTGGACCTGTTCGGAAATGGAGAGAGGCTATCAGTTACGACGCGGCAAGGGGTAGTGTCACGATTGGCAAGTTCGGGCGAGGTTTTCAGAGCGAAGGTCCAGAGGGCCGCCGGAGTCCAGCGAAGC
>CAZCAL010000324.1:0-5801 GCA_964496625.1 uncultured Verrucomicrobiaceae bacterium
TGCCAAAGGATGTGGCCATCCTTTCCGCGTGAGACTGCCAGGCCGGTGCCACCTTCGCTGCCGAGGCGGTCTGTGGCTTTGGAACTGGCCTGCATGAGCATGTCGAAGGTCTTCGAATAGCCAAGCCAAGTGCCAAAGATGTTCTGCTTTTGTTCCCAGAGAATGCTGCCGGTGTGCGCATCAATGGCGATGATCCGGTAGTCAATGGGAAGTGGAGTGCCACGACGGTCCAGCAGGCTCTCTGCGTAGGTGGTGAGCTTGTCGAGACAGTAGATGCGGCCATTGCCGGCGACGATGCCATTGTGCAGGAAGCTGTGTTTTGCCTTCACCCGCCACAGCAGTTGTCCAGTGTGGCGATCAAAAGCTGCGAGTCCATTACTGGCCGAATAGTCATCGACGGTTGCGGCGGTTTTGCTGGCTTCTCCGCCGAGCTTGAGATTGTAGTGGGCGAAGCCATCGCCGGCGAGCAGTAGATCTTCCAGAACACCAATGTAACCCCACTCCGCAGGTTGTTTTTCATCTGGCTTCAAGCGCAACGGAAACTTCTGACGAAGCTCGCCACTGCGTGCGTCGATAACATGGCAATCGCTGTGCACCGCCATGTAGACGCTGTCTTCGGTGGCCACGAAATTGGTGCCGCGTCCGTTCGCGCCAGGAATATGCTTTTGGTTGTACGCGATGCTCAGCGGGGTGTCTTCATAGGTCTCGTTGTAATAGATCCCAAAGGTGCCGAGATCCCCAAAGTCGTGCTTCCACAGCACGCGCCCTGAATACACATCGCGGGCACTGAGGCTATTCATCCCCTCAATGAATAGCCGCCCGCCAATGACCTGTTCTGGCGGTCCGTGGCCGTGGCGCGGGAGAACATCTGTATTTGCGCTGCCGCCAAACCACAGTACACCGAGGGGGGCTTTGACGAGGGTGTCGTCGGATTTTACGGTGTTGCCGATATCTCCATACTGATGCGTCCAATCGGCGGACCCAGGGAGGGCACCTTCCCGGACGATCAACAGGCGATCCTGCGAAGGGCGAAGTGTTGCGTTGACCAAACCTGCTGCTTTGATTTCATCTGGGGAAAGACTCCCCAATGGCACACTCAACAGCCCGCCATACGGACGCACGGAGTCGTAGCACTTTTGTAGCAGATTCTTGTCCTTCAGCGCAGACGCTGCACCCGCTTCGATGATCGTAAGGTGTGCAAAGTAGGGCGGTGGCTGGAAGGTCGCCAGCGATGCGTGCTGGACTGTCGCGCCGAGACCGTTCTTCCCCGCTGCATTCAATCGCTGACGCAGCGCGAAAACTTTGGTGGCGTCAGGCTCGACGATGATCAGCGGAACGCTCGACTCTTGAATGAGTGCATCAATCAATGCTGTGTTGTCGCTGCCATAACAAACGATCTGCCCATTTGGATCGCCGATGAGTTGCATGAACTCGCGCGCTTGTTCCGTGGCGGTGGCGTTTGATGGAAGGGCGGTGAGGGCTTCATTGAGTTGGGTCGGTTCTGACTTTTTAGCTCCAAAATTGAGGAGGTGACCATCCGGCGTCACTGCGATGAGATGCCCGTTGGCGGCGAGCAAGCGCTGGATGTCGGCGTTCACGGGTAGTGTCCATGCAATCGTAGGTTGGGCATCGGCTTTGGGTAGGCGGATGGCGGTGATGCTGCGTTTGCCCGCAGCATAAAGGAAGTCGCCCGCTTTGATGAGGTCGCCGGAGCCATCGGCGGCGATGTCCCAATAGACATTTTCGCTGGTGCCGAGTTCGCGGATGACGGCAGTGCCAGCGTCGTTTGTCGCCGCTGCATATAGGCGATCATGGGTGATGACGGGTTCGTTGCAGGTGGACTTTGCCTGCGCCCCCGTCGCTAGATCATAGGTGCGTACCTCGCGTTCGCGAGTGTGAACGTAGAAGTACTTGTCACCTGCGGCGACAAAGGAACCGCCGTTGCCCTTGCCACCATCGGCGAGATTGAAGTAGCGCAGAGCGCCAGTTTTGCGGTCAAAGGCGGCTGGCACAGACCTCCCTCCAGGAATAAGGAGCAGGTCCTTGGTGGCCACCAGTGCGCCCTGTGGGGCGACGCCAGCAAAGGCTGGGGCGCTGTGCGGTTGCTTCAGGAATTGCGCGCCGTTGCCATCATTCACCCAGGTGATGTGGCCTGTTTCAGCATCGAGTGCATAGATGAAGGTGCCCATAAAAGGCCAGATGCTGGCTGCGAAATAGAGCGTGCCATCGCGAATCACAGGGCCGCCGCGCGCAGGCCATGCGGAGACGAGACGTTGATTGCCAAGTGCCTTCCGATCTGAGGGGCCTCCTCTAAGGGACCATAGAATTTTACCATTGCTAGCCGAGAGACAGTAGAGAAATCCGTCGTCGCTGGTGACGTAGAGCTTGTCTTTCCAAGCAACGGGAGGGAGTCGCACGGGTCCGCCAGCGAAGAAGGTCCAGAGTTCCTGGCCCGTGGCTAGATCCAGTGCCACGACCTTGTCCTGATCATTGAAGTTGATGAAGATTTGATTTCCCAGGACCACAGGTTCGAAGATACGGTCGTAGGTCATGAGGTCATGATTGAGCGGATCGTCCCAAACTTGGGTGCGCGGGGAGTATTGCCTGGACCACTGGAGGTGAAGTTCTGCGGGCAGGACTTCCGGTGATGCTGCGGTGCGTCCGGCATCGTATCGCCACATCGGCCAATCCTCCGCGTGAAGGATGGGGGAGACGATCAGGAGGGTTACAAGGAAGCGGAAGAACATGATGGCGACTGGTATGAACGTACCTGTTGCCCGCTTTCTAGTCGGAATGCAGGAGTATTGGCAGGATCAATACAGACAGACGGTTTATCGATTCGATACCCACGGCCCTTCGGAGGAGAATGTAGCGCAATGAAAACGCAATCACTCCAATCGACACCTCCCGTTCTTCCCCAATGGTTAAAGATCGCCTACACTGCCTTCATGGCGATTTTGGTTCCCACTTATTGGTGGAATTATGGGCCGACGAACTTTCTTTACTTCTGTGACATAGCGCTCTTCATCACCCTTTACGCGGTGTGGACGGAGAGTCGAGTCGCTGCCTCCATGGCGGCAGTGGGGATTTTGTTGCCGCAGTTGTTTTGGTGTTTGGACTTTGGCTGGCAATTGGTGCGATCCATTCAAGGGGCGCAGCACACGGGCATGACGGCTTATATGTTTGACTCCCACAAGCCACTGTTTCTGCGTGGGTTATCGCTCTTCCACGGTTGGTTGCCGTTCCTTTTGATCTACCTCGTGCATCGTTTGGGCTATGAAGCGACCGCTTTGAAAAAGTGGACCGCTCTGGCGTGGAGCCTTTGCCTGATTGCCTTTTTTGCGCTGCCACCAGCGGGCGCGGTACTGGCAGATCCGAATCAACCGCTGAATGTGAACTACGTCTTCGGTCTGGATGATGCTCGGCCGCAGCAGTATCTGCCTCCCGGTGTGTATCTGATTGTTTGGATGGCGGCGCTATTTGTCATCGCCTACATTCCGACTCATTTGGCTCTGAAAAAAATGGCCAACCGCAACTCCCTCTAATATCCACCAACATGAATCCACCCACCAAAGAAACGAACCCCGGCTGGAAGCGCGGCTTTTGGAGCCTGTTCTGCGTGCAATTTCAAGGGGCGTTCAGCGACAACGTCTTCAAGTTTCTTGTGATCTTCATCGTCAGTGCGCAAGTCACTGGCGAGGTCCGGGACCAGTACATCTCGATTGTGCTGGCCGTGTTTGCGCTGCCTTTCATTCTCTTTGCGATGGCGGGAGGGTATGTGGCTGATCGTTATCGCAAGCGGACGGTGGTCATCAACACCAAGATCATGGAGGTGGCCGTGATGGCGCTTGGTGCGCTGGGCTTGTATTTGCAAAACCTGCCACTGCTCTTGGTCGTGGTGTTTCTGATGAGTGTGCAGAGTGCGTTTTTTGGGCCGTCAAAGTACAGTCTGCTGCCAGAGATGCTGCCGGAATCAAAGCTCTCGTGGGGGAATGGCATTCTTAGTTTGGGCACATTCATGGCCATCATCACTGGCGGAATCACGGCAGGTGCGTTGTCTCAGAACCTGACCGGCAACGACGCATGGTGGGCTGGGATCGGACTGGTGGGCTTGGCTCTGGCAGGTTGGGCGGGTAGCCTGGGCATCTCAAACTTGCCACCAGCCAATCCTCAGAAGCAGTTCAAACTTAACTTCTTCGGCGACATCTGGACTAACCTGAAACAGATCCGTCAGGATCGAGTGCTGCTCCTGGCAATCAGCGGCAGCGTCTATTTTTGGTTCCTCGGTGCCCTGTTTGGTGAGCCCACGATCCTCGTTTACAGCAAGGACTTGCTGCACCTGGATGATACGCAGGTTGGTATGATCCGCGCCTGTTTGGCCATTGGTATTGGCCTCGGTAGCGCTGGTGCTGGCGTGCTATCAGGAAAGAAGATTGAGTATGGATTGGTGCCACTGGGGGCACTAGGCCTAGCCGTCTGTGCAGGCTTGTTAGCGCTTCCTGGACTCTCTGCGGTTCACGTCGGGCTGGTCTTGGGTTTGTTGGGATTCTCTGGCGGGTTTTATATGGTGCCGATCAATGCACTCATCCAGCATCGGCCAGATCCAAAGAACAAGGGTTCCGTGATCGCGACAGAGTCTTGGCTGACATCGGTCGGCATTTTTGGGGCGTCCGGGGTCTTTTGGCTGATGAAGACACAGATGGGATTGGCTCCAACCACCATTTTTGCGGTGGGTGCCGTTGTGACCTTTGCCGCAACTATTTATGCCGTCGCAATCGTGCCGGATTCCTTGATGAGGCTAGTCCTGTGGATCTTGACCCACACTTTCTACAGAGTGCGTGTCGAAGGGCGTGAGAATATCCCAGAGCGGGGTGGTGCACTCTTTGTCTGCAATCACCTCTCGATGATGGATGCGTGTTTTCTCATCGCATCCACAGATCGTCACATCCGTTTCATCATGTATCAAGGCATCTACGACAAGTGGTGGGTAAAGCCCTTTGCAAAGATGCTGAAGGTCATTCCGATCTCTTCAGAGGCCCGCCCGCGCGAGATGATCAAGTCTCTCCAGTCGGCGACGGAATGGATCAAGCAGGGTGAAGTGGTATGCATTTTTGCGGAAGGGCAAATTACCCGGATTGGACAGATGTTGCCATTCCGCCGTGGCATGAACCGCATCATGAAGGGGGTGGATGCGCCCATTGTCCCCGTCCATCTGGACAACGTTTGGGGCAGCATCTTTAGCTTTGAGAAGGGGCGCTTCTACACCAAGCTGCCAAGCTCCATCCCCTATCCAGTCACGGTTAGCTACGGGGCGGCGCTGCCTCCTGATGCCAATCCTGCCACGGTGCGCCAGGCCGTGATGGAACTCAGTGCCTCCGCCTGGGATGCGCGCAAGTCTGGGATGTCCACCCTGCATCGCTCCTTTGTGCGCACGGCTCGCCGTCATCCGCGCCGCTTCGCCATGACTGACGCCACCTCACCTAGATTGAGCTATTTTTCTGCGCTGACGAAGATGCTCTTTCTTGGTAAGCGATTGAAAGCGACGTGGCGGGATGAGGACATGGTCGGCATTCTCTTACCGCCTTCGGTCGCTGGTGCCTTGGTCAATCAGGCGGCGATGCTGATGGGTAAGACGCCCGTCAACTTGAACTACACGCTGTCTGCCGAAGGCATCGCCTCCTGCATCCGCCAGTGTGGCATCCGCAAGGTGGTGACGTCTGAGAAGTTCCTCTCTCGATTGAATCTGACGCTGCCAGTAGAGACGGTCTTCGTCGAGGAGATCGCCGCTGCACCGAAGCTCG
>CAZCAL010000325.1:0-5763 GCA_964496625.1 uncultured Verrucomicrobiaceae bacterium
CAACCGCCGGATGCGCTGGGAGGAACTGGAGGGCACGGCCTACTACGTGATATAATTGACTCGATGAAACCACTCTGGGCAGCAATGGTGGGCGTGATGCTTCTTTCGCCGATGGTGGGGGCAAGAGAGTGGCGCGATCTCAAGGGGCGGGTGATCGCTGGAGAGATGCGCGGCTTTCTCAAGGGGTGTGCTTTGGTGGAGTTGCAGGATGGTCGGCAAATGATGCTAAAGGAAGAGCAGTTGAGTGCGGATGATCGCAACTGGTTGGAGGAATGGCGGAGTGGGCGTGAAGCGGCAGATGCTTTGGCCCCTCTAACCTGGCGGTCGCAGGTAGGGCACCCGCCAGTGAAGGTGTCGCACGCAGAACCGACTGGCCGCGGCACACTGTTCCGCAGCGCCAGCTATGAGTTCGAGTCAGATAGTGCCGTGTCTGTCGGCATCATGAATGACTTTGCCACGGTGGCGGAATCGACGCTGACGCTAGTTGATTCACTGCCCTTGTCTTTTCCTGAACGGGGTGATGAAAAGCTCCTTGCGCGGATCTTTGGATCACGCGCAGCGTTTGAAAAAAATGGAGGCCGACCGAATGCGGCCGGGATGTTTCTCGGCGGGCGTCCTGGGATGACGGGTTACTTGATCGTGCCGATGAGTAGCTTGGGTGCTCAGGCCTTTGCAGGACGCTATACAAAAGGCTATGGCTATGATGCGCAGGTGTTGGTTCATGAGATCGCCCATCAGGGGATGGGGGAGGTATTGGCGCTCATCCCCCAGTGGCTGTCAGAGGGCTTGGCCGAGTACGTCGCCTGGACGCCCTATCACGACGGAGCCTTTCATCAAACCATGAAGGACGTGGGGAGCGGTTTGCGGCAGCGACTGCAAAAAATGCGCGAGATCGGACTGGAGAGTGATCCATTTGATGGTCGAAAAAAGGCGGCAGAACCCATCGTCAAAGTATCGCTCAGAGATCTGATGAAGGCGGGTGAAACTGGCTGGTCTGGCGATCTACGCCAGATGCATCGCTATTACTTTACCGCGCAAATGCTGACGACCTACCTGCTGAGAATGGATGGCGATGGAAATGCGACGCACCTTCGTCTTGCCATGGAGGAGGTCTGTGACGCGAGACTGTATTTGCTCACACGATCTGAACGGGGGCGTTGGCCAGTAGACCTATCCAAAACACACGAGTTTGATTTCAATGCAGTCCCCAAACGGGTGAATGAGCTGGTCCTGAATGGGCGCACCTGGGAACAAATCGAAACGGAGATGCTGACCGCTTTCGCCAAAGAATGGGGCCTAATTTTTGGTCGGTGATGGAGGGCGTTGCGGCAGCCTTTGCAGTTCCATGCTGTGGGCTAAAGCGGTGGGGCTGGTGGGTAGCCTTTGCGCTGGAGGTCGTCGAGGACTCCCGATGTGATGACTAGCGTCTCGAATTCGTATCGAGCTTTTGGTTTGAAATTCGGATCGGTTTGGTGCCGCTCGATGATCCGCCAAGCGAGATCCACCAGGTAAGGGTGGTAAAGTGTGGCGTCGATGATGTTTGCCCGCAATCCTTCAATCCCCAAGCCTGCTCCACCGAGACCGTCAGTGCCGACGATGAAAATCTTTTCGCGCATACCCGCAGCGGTGGCTGCATCTGAGGCGACTTGGGCGATGATGTCATTGTGAGCGTAGATAACGTCGAAGTTTTTTTGCAAACGAACGGCATCCTGAAAACGGGTTAAAGTGTCTTTGGCACTCCAGTTCGTTGGGGCGTCGTGAACGATGACGATGCCGGGTTGCGTTGCGATAGCGGCGGTGAAACCTCGGTCTCGGGCGGTGCATGTGGCAGAATCGTCGGTGCCGCGGAATTCGACAATGCGTCCGGTGACAGCGGCAGAGCCTTCGTCTTTTGCCTTTTGAGTGAGGGCATTCACGACGAGTTCGCCAGCACGTTTGCCCAGTTTTTCTTGGTCAACGAATAATGCCGAACTACAGGCCGTGGTCGGGCTCTGGCCGTCGAGCGACAGGAGGAGCACGCCACTGGCGACCGTCTGCTGCATGTCGGGGGCGATCTCCTGGGCATTGACGGGTTCAATAATGATCGCAGCAGGTTTGAGGTTCGCTACTTTTTGAAGTTGGGCCGTTTGGGCGCTCTTGCTTCCCTTCGCATCCATGATTTGAACGCCTAATCCCGCAGAAGCCCGGGCGAGGCTTTGCAGGAGCAGGATCTGCGACGCCTGGTGGGAGACTGCAGCATCGGCAGCGAGAAAGTAAACCGTTTGGTCCTGCTCCGATGCAGGGGGCGTCTTCAACACAGACGGTGTGCCTTCAGTTGAAGCGGCAGTGGTCTGCGAGCCTTCTTCATGACGAGTGCTGGACCGATCCTTGCACCCCGCCAGCGCTAAGGACGCCGCGAGAGCGAAGGCGAACAAGATTGGCTGGCGTTGTGACGTGGAAGACTTGAACATGACTTATAGCGGCAGCGTGGGGGTGGAGTGCGGCTGCAATGAAGCCATGATCTGGGCGTGATGACAAGACTTTGTCGACGCGAATAACTGGCAGCGCCCGTCTTTGCGGATTATTGCACCAGAAAAGCCTTTCGCTTGCAAGGCGCTGTAATCCCGCCCAAAGTTCCGGCCTTCTTTTATCAGCATGGCAAGCACCAAAAAAACAGCGGTAGTCACCGGCGCGGCCGGATTCCTTGGCTCCCATCTTTCAGATCGTCTGCTTGCGGAGGGGTATAAGGTCATTGGGATCGATAGCCTCCTGACTGGCAATGTCCGCAATATCGAGCATCTGGCTGGGAATCCTGATTTTCAGTTCATCAAGCATGATGTGACAAATTACATTTTCGTGCCTGGCGAGGTTCATTTGGTGTTCCACTTTGCTTCGCCAGCGAGCCCGATTGATTACCTGCAATTGCCGATCCAAACGCTGAAAGTGGGATCCTTGGGTACCCACAACACGCTTGGTTTGGCCAAAGCTAAGGGCGCGACCTTTCTGCTGGCTTCCACAAGTGAGACCTATGGCGATCCACTGGAGCATCCGCAGAAGGAGACATATTGGGGAAATGTGAACCCGATTGGACCTCGCGGCGTCTATGATGAAGCCAAGCGCTTCGCTGAAGCAATGACCATGGGATATCATCGCTTCCACGGCCTTGACTCGAAAATCGTGAGAATTTTTAACACTTACGGGCCTCGGATGCGCCTCGAAGATGGTCGAGTGGTTCCAGCTTTTATCGGTCAGGCACTTCAGGGGCACCCGTTGACTGTTTTTGGTGATGGGTCACAGACGCGCAGTTTTTGCTACGTTGCTGACCTCATTGATGGGATTTTCCGGTTGTCACAAAGTAATTACCATGAGCCAGTCAATATTGGCAATCCTTCCGAGATGACGGTCCTTGACTTTGCCAAGGCTGTGCTCCGATTTACGGGCAGTGAAGCACCAATCGACTTCCGCCCCTTACCAGTGGATGATCCGAAGGTGCGGCAGCCTGACATTACCCTCGCAAAGAAGCTTCTGGGATGGGAGCCAAAGGTCGGATTTGATGAGGGCGTGGCGCGTACAATCGCCTATTTCCGTGATTTTCTCGCAATCCCTTCTTGATGAAGAGTGCAGTTACCTGCTAAAACATGAATTGTCCGGCGAGAAACGCCGAATAAATTCCCGCCCAAGACTTCATCATTTCCCTTCCGACCACCATGAAACAAGCACTGTATCTCATCGCCATCGCAGGACTTGCTGCCGGGACTACCCGTGCGCAGGATTCAACGCAGGTGAAATTGGATCCCAAAAACATCAAAATCGAACAACAACAGACGCCCCAAATTCAGGCTACCAATATTGTCGATAAAAAATGGAGGCCCAAAAACTGGTTGGAGCTTGATACAGAGTTCAGCATCAAACTCGCACGAGATGTCGGCGGGCGCGATGGTAGCCTTGCAGGATTGGACGTTAAGTACTATGTGGGTTTGAATCAAAACTCCAAAGAGGGGAAGCCGATCGTCTTGACTGGCATGATTAGTTACCAAAATGTGCCTGCAGACGAGGAGAGTCACACCATGGCCTTTGTCGCCCCATCAACCCTCAAGCGCGTCCTCCAAAAAGACAATGGCGGCAAAGGTGACGTGAAGGCGGTCGGCTGTGAATTTGTAGTCGGCGGAACGCCAATCGCTTTTGTATCTAGCACTGGCACAGCTTGGTGGTATGATCCCAGCACTAAGGCACCATCGGACAAATTTGAGTTTGAAGACGGTGCCGTGCTTGGCAAAAACAAAACTCCGTTTGCTCCATTTTGGGGTGATTACGACGTGCCAGTGAGGGCACAGTAAGCGGGGGCCATTGCGGCGACACTTTTAAGACATTCGAAACCAGCGGTCTGAAACAAAGAATATTGCATGGCTGATACCAAAAACATTGCAGTCCTGAATCTCGGCTCCCAGCGTGTAAGCGGGGCGATTTTTGGGAAAGTGGGGGGCGATCTCGTGTTGAAGCGATACGACTTCGTCGAACTTTCAGGGGATCCCTCAGTGGATGTTTCCCGCGCACCTCAACTCCGAGTCGGGCTTCAGGAACTTGCCGAGAAACTACGAATTTCCAAGCAATCCGTGTGGTATGCCGTCGCTGGCCATGTGGTCTTTACGCGCTTTGTTAAGCTGCCGCCTGTCCAGCCTGAAAAATTGGATCAAATTGTTCAGTTGGAGGCTCGTCAAACGGTGCCTTTCCCGCTCAATGAAGTCATTTGGGATCACGAATACGTTGAGTCTGGCGGCCCTGAGGCCGAAGCGGTATTGGTGGCGATCAAGGCGGACTCACTCAACGAGTTCAACGATCAGGTTGTGGACAGCGGAATGCAGACCTCCGGTGTCGATCTGGCACCACTGGCACTTTACAATGGCTTCCGCTATAACTATCCAGATGTCCAGGAATCCGTCGTGATCATCGATCTCGGCGCTCGTTCGACGAACTTAGTGTTTGTTGAGGGCAGTCGGTTCTTCACTCGCAACATTCTTGTGGGTGGTGCGGCAATCACCAATGCGATCGCGAAAGAATTCGGAGTCGGCTTTGGCGATGCTGAGCAGCAAAAGGTCGCCAACGGATTTGTTGCCTTGGGTGGTGCCGTTGAATCTCACCCAGATCCATCCATCGCGGCGCTCTCCAAGGTCATCCGCAATTCGATGACGCGTCTGCACGGTGAAGTGGTGCGGACCATTAACTACTACCGCAGTCAGCAGGGTGGAGGCGCTCCGCAGCGCATCTTTCTTGCGGGAGGCGGTGCCGCATTGGGTTACGCAGCCGACTTCTTCCAAGAGAAGCTCAAATTGCCAGTGGAAATCTTCGACGGATTGCGCGGCGTGCAATTGGATCGTGGCATCGATACCTCAGAGGCGGCTCAATCTGCGCCATCCATGGGCGAGTTAGTTGGACTAGCGCTTCGCTCGTCGGGCGGTTGTCCCTGTGAGGTGGAACTGGTTCCAGATGCATTGGCAGTGTCCCGGGATGCTAAGCGCCGGATGCCAGCCTTAATCATGGCTGGACTTTGTTTGTGGGGTGCACTCGGAACGGGGATCGCATATTTCAAACGTGCAGATGCTGTGGTTCAGGGCAAGGTGCAAGCCATGTCCGAAGAGCAGTCGAGTCTGAAAGGGATTGCTGATGAATTGACGAAACTCGACGCGCAGTTGGAAGAATCCAAGGGGCAAAGTGCCCAGTTGGAGGCTGCTGTTAACGGTCGTTCCTGGTGGGTTCGCCTTTTGACCGAGCTAAAGGGGCGCATGG
>CAZCAL010000326.1:0-5759 GCA_964496625.1 uncultured Verrucomicrobiaceae bacterium
TCACCTTCACGCGCGCCTGCCTTCTTCGCTCCGTCACCTTCACGCGCGCCTTCCTTCCTGGGGCGATCACCTTCTCGCTCAGCAGCGCCTCGCTCGCCTTCACGACTAGACCGATCCCCTTCCCGCTCTGCAGCGGTGAGGAAGGCGACTCCAAAAATAGGGAGGACGAGCCACGCCAGCAGGCGGGCTCCCAATGTAGGTGCGGATCTTTTGGCTATCATGTGAATGCGGTGTTTGAGGTCAGTTTTTCGGCACAAAAAGGAAGACAGCGGTAGTGGCAACGGGTCGGAGAATTGTTCCAGCAGAGTCAGCATGGCCTCGCCATACTCCTGGCGTCCAGCGGCTGTGTGCTGCAGGGCGGTGGCGTCACAAATCAACTCCGTATCTGCACGAAATCTGCGATAAACAAGCCACGCTAGAGGATTGAACCACTGAAGCGCGCAGGCGATGAGACCTAGCCAATTCCACGCAACATCCCACCGGCGCACGTGCGCCATTTCGTGAGCCAGAACCCCACTCAGTTGGCTACGTGTCAGTGTGTCTGCCAGCCCTGCAGGCACCAAAAGTCGTGGTCGCCAAAACCCATGAATCGCAATCTGCCCGAGCCCGGTCAATGTAACAACCTCTGGAATGCGCCCCATGCGCAGAGCGCTGCCGAGCTGATGCCACTGCGCCACCACGCGTGTATCGTTGCGCACTCGACGGGAGCGGACCCAAGATGCGGTGCGCGAGAGCCCTACCACCAGCCAAACAGCAATCACACCCACGCCGATGAGCCAAAGCAGCGCCAAATAGCTCCCCCACTCAATAGCGACAGCGCTTTCAGAGACTACTTGGTTCGAGGTGTTCAGCGGACGAGAGACGAAATTCAGGTCCGAATTCACGGAGACCACTGGAGCTGACGCAGCACCAGTCGGAAGTGTGATCAACGACCAGGGTAAAGGCGGCAAAAGCAGCCGAAGAAAGATCAGCGCACCTAACCACCAGCGAAGTCGAGCAGTCCCAGCACGAAGCCAACTAAGCGTCAAAAGCACCGCCACCAACGGCAGTGCCCAGAACGCATTTTGCACAGCCCATTGGGAGAGTGCCTTCAAAGCGGGGAGTGAACTATCCATGAACGCGATCATTGATTTCCGCCCTCCAAGATTTTGCGTAATTCGTTGAGTTCTTTTGGGGTGAGTTTCTCCCTCTCGATGAAACACGAAAGCATCGGTGCAAGTTTGCCGCCGAAGACCCGATCCACAAAACTACGGCTAGCCTCGTGCCGACACTCCTCTTCCGCGACCAGCGGACGATACAGGTATTCTCTCCCCTGCCGAGTGAAGCCAAGCGCCCTCTTTTTAACAAGGCGGGAGATCAATGTCTGAATTGTTGGCGGCTTCCAGCTTTGGGTCGTCTGGAGCGCTTCAATCACGTCCGCTGACGTCGCTTCCCCACGTGCCCAAAACTCCCGCATCACCATCCACTCCGCATCGGAGATGCTCGGCATATTGATCGCGGATTTTGGGGGCGGTGGACTTGTGTCAGACATGGACGGGAATTTTCCAGTGAATTTACAATTGTAATTTTACCATTGAACTACATTTGTAATTTTCCGTCAAGCCCGTTTTTCGAGAATACTTCTTTTTCAAAAAATAAAACACCCGACCAAGTGCTATAACGCCACTTGATCGGGTGCGAACTGAACCCGGTTCCGAGTTACCGAAAGCTAGTCGGCGGCTCTCTCAGCATTCGCTGCCCTGATGCTATCGAGGCCGTCCTTGAGCAAAGCGGACTGCCACTCCAAAAGAAAAGCTTCAGCCTCTCCACGTGCGGCGACGACTTGCTCTAAAGTCGCTCGCGAACCTAAAAGGGATGATTCGATATTCAGCCCAGCAGCGACTTGATCGCGATAGACACACAGCTTGTCTACCTGATCACGCTCCACATCTGTGAAACGCCCACGCTGTTTCTTGATTCGCGCTGGAAAGGTAGCGGGATCGCCGTTTACGACGTCCTCGACAATCTGAACAAACTCCCGTTTCCATCGCGGGCGCCAACCTGCTGGAGGAGCCACGGATCCGCCCGCTTCAAACTGCTCAGCATAAGCCAGCATTTGCTTGTTCGACATGACCCTAAAGCACGGCAGATCTTTTTCGTCAGCAACACGCTCACGCCAACTCCATGCAGCCTTCAACAATGCCAAGCCCTTGGGATGCAGTCGTCCTGAGCCCTGCACTCGCCACGGGTCTTCACGAGGCTCATTGAGCCGATCATTGACGTCCTGCTGCAGATCCGCACAGCTAGTCAGGAACCAATGTTCCCGATTTCTCTCACGCAGAGAAGCCACGAACTGGTCAGCCAAGGGGAGGAGGTAGCGAACATCATCCACAGCATAGGCCAGCATCACCGGAGTGAGTGGCCGACGGCTCCAGTCCGCCTTCTGCGAAGCCTTGGATAATTCAGGCCCGAAAAACTCCTTTACCAAAGCCGCCAAACCGAACTGGCGTTGCCCCAGCAACCGCGCCGCAATTTGCGTATCTCGCACCTGGCGTGGCCGCCATCCATACGTGCGGAGGAGCATAGTCAAATCGTAGTCCGCTCCATGAAACCACACTTCACAACGATCAAGCAATTCAAGCAGGCAGGACACATCCTGAATTGCCAACGGATCCACAAGCGCAAAACGACCCGCAATGGCAACCTGCAACAGACAGAGCTTCTCTCGGAAGTGATGCAGGCTGTCAGCCTCCGTATCCAGGCAGCAGCGGTAGTCCCCACAGGCCTCTAGTGCGACAGCGCTTTCAGCAACCCACTCCATGAGCGCCTCTGGCGTATCCAGGAATACGTAGTCTTTCGTCACGCTCAGATCGGAACCACTGGCAGATGGGTCAAAGGCCACCTCCTTGTCAGGGCTCATTTCAGTCCGGTCAGCAAAAGTTGGGCATTATTGGCCGTGCGTCCGATATTACGGATCAGCAGTTCCAGCGCCTCAACAGCGGGAACCTGGGCCAATTGTTTGCGCACCATCGCCACGCGACGGAACTCATCGGGATGATAAAGCAGGTCGTCGCGCCGTGTGCCAGATTTTAGAACGTGGATCGCGGGATACATCCGCCGTTCCGCGATCTCTCGATCAAGAGTCACTTCCATGTTCCCGGTTCCCTTGAACTCTTCGAAAATCAGTTCATCCATGCGGCTTTCCGTCTCAATCAACGCAGTTGCGATGATGGTGAGACTCCCACCTTCTTCGACATTCCGCGCAGCGCCAAAGAACTTCTTCGGCTTAGCCATAGCCTTGGCATCCATGCCCCCAGACATGATCCGCCCCTTGCCGCCTGTCATCGCGTTGTAACCGCGGGCAAGCCGAGTGATGCTATCGAGCAAAATGACAACGTCTTTCCCCAATTCCACGAGACGCCGTGCACGCTCACTCACAAGCTCCGCCACCTGCGTGTGGCGCTTGGGGCTCTCGTCAAAGGTCGAACTAAAGATCTCACAACCCGTCACGCTCTCCTCAAAATCCGTGACCTCCTCAGGCCGCTCATCGAGCAGGAGAATGATCAAATGTACTTCCTTGTGATTGTTGGTGATGGACCTCGCGATGTCCTTCAGAACCATCGTCTTACCAGAACGTGGAGACGCGCAGATGAGTCCACGCTGCCCCTTACCAAGCGGAGCGATGAGATCAATCACTCGAGACGTCACCGTGGGATCCTTCGGCGTCTCCAAGATGATACGACTGTTAGGGAACGTTGCGGTGAGCTTGTCAAAGTGCTCCGGCGGTTCCCACGCATCAATCTGAACATCCTCGACGGAAATGATGCGATCAATCGCCAAATACTTGTCCTTATCGCGAGGCGCCTTCGCATAGCCTCTCACCCGTTGTCCGCTTCGAAGTTGAAATTTGCGAACCAGAAACAACGGCACAAAGATGTCTTCCGGTAACGGAGCAAAACTGTATTTGGGGTACCTAATCAGACCGTAATTTTCTGACCCTATTTCAAGGATGCCATCCACTACCAAACGCGTGCGGTTCTCACCAAGCCAGGAAAGCAGATCATAGATGACCTGGTGTTTTGTCCTGCTTGCATTCGTCTTCCATCCAACCCGATCCGCCAATTCCTGCAACTCCGCCAAAGACGAAGCTTGGAGGTCGTTGACACATACTTCTTCAGGGAAGCCAGGCGGTGGGCCAGGAGGCGGAGGGGGCTGCGCCTTCTCAATCACCTCAGGTGCCGATCTTTCGCTCGAAGTCGTGTCTGTCTCGACACTTGTGGCTGCTACACTTTTTCCATCAACTGTGGCGTCCACTACATCCCCACCGTCTGCGCAAGCAGCTTCAGTGGCGATGGGTTCCGTTGGGGCTGCCACAACAGGCGCTTCAGCCGGTGGGATTGTAGCCGCACTCTCATCAGTGTTGGCCATGGGGGGTTCCAAATCTGTCATCGTTCTTGTATCAATATCATTCATGTCCGTGCCGATTCGCCAGCAGCAACACTTGGTCTTCTAAACCACTGCGTTCTCCATCGTTCCAGAGAACCACATCGGCCTTATCGATCTTTGCTTCTATTGGCCACTGTGTAGCCAACATCTGCTCGCAGGTAGCGTCGTCAAGACCACGCCGTTCCTTCATTCTCCGCTTCTGCAACTCCCTGCTGCAAGCGACGGTGATGACCAGGTCTGCTGGAACCGATTCGCCAATCTCATAGTAGAGCGGCACTTCCGCAACAAAAAGATTCCGGCCAGTCTTTTCAGCCTCCGCCGACTTATTTTCTAGATTTTCCAGAACTCGCGGATGAAGAATCCCCTCCAACGCCGCCCTTTCCGTTTCACTGCCAAACACCGTGGCACGGAGTTTCGGACGATTTACGGCCCTACCATCCTCCGTCAAAACATTTACCCCAAAATGCTGCCCAATTTGAGCAACGACATCAGGCATGGCCAAGAGTTCGTGGACGGCATCATCACAGGAAAAGACACCCGCTTCCGGCAGGTAATGCCTTAACAGCTCCGTAGCGCTACTTTTTCCGCAGGCGAGCCCGCCTGTAATCACCCAGCGTTTCATAACAGATTTACGGCATACAACCGCAACCGAACCATTCCAAGCGTCGTCCGGGTATCAACCAAAAATCCCACCAACATCAAAACACCGGCACCCAAGGCGCAGATTCCCGCTAGTAGGCGTCAACAGCCCAATTTCAATTAACTCTGAAGTCAGCCGACCCCCCAATAAAAAGCGCGCTTGGACTACCAAGCGCGCTCCGAGTTTTTCAAATTGATCCCGAACAATTACTGCATCGGAGGAAGCAGCGGATTTGGGCCTTCCCCGACTGGGCCGTTCGCAGCGGCGGCAGGAGCCGCAGCGCTCGCAGAAGCAGGCGGATGGATGCGCTGACCGGAAGGGTCAATGAGATACGCCGTAACAAAGACCATCAGATTACGCTTAAAGTGATCTTCTGCCTTCTGCTGGAACAGACGCCCCAGGATTGGGATGTCACCGAGAAGTGGCACTTTGTCTTCGACATCCTGAACGTCTTCGCGGATCAGACCGCCCATCGCAACCGTCTGGCCATCCCAGATGGTAACGGATGTCTGCACCTTACGTGAGGAGAAGATTGGCTGTTGGATCTTGTTTTCGGTAAGCACGATTGGCTGCGGATTACCCAAAGCGTCAGTTCCAGTCGTCTGAATCGGACTGCCATAGTTGATGAACCCCTCAAACTCAGTCACCTCAGGTGCAAGATTGAGATCAATTGTGTTACCGTCAGCGCCCACCA
>CAZCAL010000327.1:0-5753 GCA_964496625.1 uncultured Verrucomicrobiaceae bacterium
TCGGCTGCATAAAAAATGATCTCGGGATTTACTGCCACCGCCTCATCGCCCAATACGGCGGGGGTGACGGCAGAAAGCAGGGGGCTCTGGCCCAAGACACTGACAAAGAGGAGTGAATAAAGGAAGGATTTCATGATAAGATAAGGGGGTTTTTGGGAAAGAAATGCGTGTCCCAGCAGAGATGCAGGGCACAGAAATTGAGTTGCCGGAAAGCACGACGCAGCACCGCTGATCCAGTGAACCTAGTCAGGCCAAGATCATTATTGCGCGCGCTGAGGCCCCGGAAGTAGGTGATCTCAAATCAATAGCGCTACCACACGCTCGCTGGCATGCGGCCATCCGTGGCTAGTCCCGCTGTCATGAGCGGGGCAGAATTTTTGTGCCCGAAGGTTGGCATCGCGCTTCGTCCACATCGGCACACACCAAGGAAACACCTCAGACGGAATGAGCGTCAAAACTAGGAGCGGCAGTTGCTGCCCGCCAGCGCGGAGGACCTCATCCAAGCCACGCTGAGAAAAAGACGCCGCCTTGGCCAAATGCTGAGTCAACACGTGATCGCCCAAATCATTTGAGCCGCTGATGGACGCTAACACCTGAGCCAGCACGTCCCTGTGATCGGATGCATATGGCGTGAAGTTCCCCTGCTGGTGATGCAACACCACCTCAACCTCGCCTGTCTCTTGGGCGCGTACTGTCACTTGATGTGACCCACTCCAGGTCGCCAAAAGCGTGAACAATCCAGATCCAAGCGAAGTGCCCCCAAGGCTGTAAGCCAGGAGGACCCCTGCGGAGAGGATTTGCCGAATTGTGCGCGTCATTTGTGATTAACCAAACTGATGTTGTCCCACCTTTCTTACGCGAAAAGAATTTAAACCCCGCCGAAATCCCGATTTCACAAGGCTGCGGGTTGCATCCCGCGGCGTCCGTGGTAGCCTGATTCCACTAGGGAGGGACGAGGATGCTACTCACACTTTTAAAAGACATCTTTCACACGCCTGTCATCGACTTGGTGCTGCACCTCAAACGATCAGCTGGAATGTCGGTGAATGAACTCAGCCGGGAAATGTCCATGAGCTACATGGGTGTGAAACAGCATTGTGCAGAGCTCGCCAAAAAAGGGTATCTCGAGACCACGCGTCGCCCGAAGCCCATGGGACGGCCAGAGCGGATCTACCGCGTCACTTCAAAGCTGGACGAACTCTTCCCACACGCTGGCGAAGACCTTGCCGTGGACCTCCTGAAAATGGCAGAGCGTGCGTTTGGCGAGACCGGCCCGCAAAAGTTGCTCTACACCTACTTCCAAAAACGAACGGAGCGATACGCCGCCAAGCTGAAGGGGGAGACGCCGCAGGAGAAACTTCTGTCATTGGCGAAGTTGCGCACCGCAGATGGATGTCTGAGTGCATTGGAATTAAGTGAAAATGGTGACCCTGTGATGATCCAATTTCACTGTCCAATGGCCAAGGTCGCCGCCGCATTTCCTATCGTGGAGACGCTGGAACATGACATGCTGGAGAAACTCCTGCAATGCTCTCTGGGTAGATCCATGGAAGAATCGAGCGGGCTGAAACGTGTTATCTACCGAATTCAAGGTTAACACGACACATTACGACATGGCATTGGCAAGACCCGGGCAAACGGCTTCGACGATCAAAACACGACACCTGCACTGGATCGCGATTGCGATCGCAGCCACCAGCCTGAGTTCGTGCGGCACCTTTCATAGCTCAGGTTCGGGAGTGGTATCCGGCTCCCACATCGCCGCCTCCGCTGCTCGTATCAGTTCATCAACCGCCTCGCTCGCCCCCCACACAGGTCAGTCCTCCGCAGGCAAGCCGTGGCTGCGACATTCCCCGAACACACCAGCAATGGTAGTGCGGGCGCTGCACCACGACACCAGCGCGATCCAGCAGATGCTAAAGGACCAAGAAGATGTCTTCATCAGCTACAAAGGCTGGCGGCGCCTGGGCAATGGTTCCCTTTCATTGCGGTTTGAAAATGAACGAGGCAAGCGGTTGCGCTGCCATGAAAGTGGCGGACGTGTCTTTATCGAAGCCCCTGCGGGCAGTGGTTACCGCCTCTTGATGCGCAATGAAACCGATGTCCGGATCGAGGTGGTCGTCGCCATCGACGGCATGGATCTTGGCAGCCTTGCCCCTGGAGCCTATAGCAACTTCGGCATCATGATCGAACCGCGCGGAAACGTCGAGGTCCGTCGGTTTCGCTCGCCCGACGACAAGGAAGTGCCGCTGACTTTTGCTGCGCCTGTCGATCTCCTCGGTGGTCACGACTACAGCGCTGCCAGCCGCCCTGGAACACTTGTCTTTGCGGTCTTCCATCATGCGGCAGAAGATCTCTTCGACATCCGCCGCACTCCGGATCGCCGCACGGGCCGCGAGTTCCCACAGCGCCAGACCGTCCCAGTGCCAAAGCCGTATCAGTATCGCTGAGCGGGTTGACAGACCCTGTCGGTGGGGAATAGTCGGGGCCGCTTGGCCTGGGTAAAAATTTGCCCCCAAGCGCTGATCCCCTACTCTCTAACTTATTCTCATGTCTGTTGTCATCGCCGGAACCGTCGCCCTTGATCATGTCAAAACCCCACAAGCCATGCAGGAAAACTTGCTCGGCGGCTCTGCATCCTATGCAGCTCTGGCGGCCAGCATCTTCTGCAAGCCTGTGCATCTCGTTGGCATCGTAGGACACGACTTTCCCGCTGGCCACTTGGACATGCTGTCAGGCAAGGGCGTTGACCTCGCAGGCGTCGAGCGCAGTGATGGCGAATCCTTCACTTGGAGCGGTGAATACTTTGACGACATGAACACCCGCACCACCCATAAAGTGGCAGTCAACGTTTTGGAAAACTGGCAGCCGAACCTCCCCGAAATCGCCCGTGCAGCCAGCGTAGCGGTGCTTGCCAACATGAGCCCCGACAACCAATTGCAGGCATTAGAGCAATGCACCGGTGCCAAGTTCATCGCAGCTGACACCATGGATCTTTGGATCGAAATCGCGAATGAGCGTCTGCATGAAGTGCTGAAAAAGATCGACCTACTAGTCATTAATGACGGCGAAGCCAAGGAGTTCGCAGGCACCACGAACCTCGTCGATGCAGGCCGCAGACTGCAAGCCAAAGGCCCGCGTTACGTCGTCGTAAAGCGTGGCGAACACGGCAGCTATTTGTTCGGTGAAAACGGCGAGTTCTTCTCCTGCTCCGCCTACCCCCTTGATTCCGTCTTCGACCCAACGGGAGCTGGCGATTCATTCCTCGGCGGTCTGGCTGGCTGGTTGGCGGCCAACGATAAAGCCAGCCCAACTTTTGAAGACCTCAAGACCGCCGTCGTCCACGGTAGCGTCGTCGCCAGCTACACCTGCGAAGCCTTCAGCACGCACAAACTTCAGGATGTGACCGCCGCAGATGTGGCAGAGCGCATCGCTGCCTTGCGCGGCTTCACCTCATTCGTTAGCTAACCTTCTCATAGCAATGAAAACTCGCGTCGGCGTCTTTGGATTAGGCTTCATGGGCGCCACGCATTTGAAAGCGTGGGCGCAAGTTCCCGCTGCGGCCCTTACCGCACTTGGCAACCCGAGCGGGCGGCATCTCGACGGCGATTTCACGGATGTCTCTGGCAACGTCGGCGACCAAACGCCGCTGAAGCTCGACATGATGGACGTCCACGCCTTCCGCAGCCTCGAAGAGATGCTGAAGGGCGACACCGTCGAGGTAGTGGATCTTTGCACGCCGACCCATGTGCATGCGGATCAAGCCATCGCTGCCCTGGAAGCTGGTAAGCACGTCATCTGCGAAAAGCCGATGGCCCGAACGTCAGCAGAAGCACGGCGCATGATCGACGCGGCACGCGCCGCGAATCGGCTCCTCATGCCAGCGATGTGTCTGCGCTTTTGGCCTGAGTGGCAATGGCTCAAACATGCCGTCGATAGCGGCGAATACGGAAGGGTGCTGTCCGCCCAATTCACCCGCATCGCCCAACCGCCGGCCTGGGGTAAGAGTGCCTTTTTGGATGGAGAAAAGTCTGGTGGTGCCCTGCTGGATCTGCACATTCACGACGTTGATTTCGTGCTGCATCTTTTCGGCAAGCCTAAGTCCGTCAACTCCGCAGGCTACACCAAGGTCAGCGGCTGGATCGACCATCTTGTCACTCGCTATGAGGTTGCCAGTGGAGCCATGGTTCACGCTGAAGGCGGCTGGGCAATGAGCCAAGGGTTCGGCTTCAAGATGGCCTACTTAGTGAACTTTGAAAACGCCACGGCTGACTACGACTGCACCCGCAGCGAGCGCCCCCTGCGCCTCTACACCGACGGCAAAGACACCCCATTGGAATGCAGCGGCCCAGATGGTTACATCGGTCAACTGACGCACTTCATCGATTGCGTCCAAAGCGGCACCACGCAGTGCGCGATCACGCCCGAAGACGGTCTCCACGCTCTGGAAGTGTGTGAAGCCGAAGAAGCATCCATCAAGGCGGTGACACCGATCCAGCTCTTGGATTGGTGAAGCTCAGGCCAGACCTACCAGCTTTTCGTTAGAGGTTCAGTGCCTTAGCGCTCCTGCCTTATCCACCGTTCCGTTACTCGCTACCACTTGCGCCAGTAACGACCTTCAGCGCCTCTGCGGAAAAATCGGCATCGGTATAGGCAATGCCGGAATCGGAACGAACGCCTTCGACTTTGGTACTGGCTCCTGTTTCGTGGTTGGTGACGGTGAAGGACACGGGGAGATACCTCCCACTCTTGCCCCTGCTGACTCGATGGGTCTCGACATCCTTCACGACCTTATCGCTGCCGCCGATAAAGAACTGCACACGCAAGGTGACGAGTCTGGCGGAGTCAATCCAACTGCGCGCGCAAATGGCTCCTTTGCCAGAAGAATCAGGCTTGGACTCAACGATGGTGCATGGGACGCTGCCGATTTTTTCCTGGCCGACGATGGTCTGGCTGGACCAGGTGAGGAAACTGGCCCGCAAGTCTTCGATCGTGAGGGCGGTGCCAAACATTGAATCATCGGCGCTGGATCCAGTAAGATTGCGAACGCCAGAAGCGGGCGAAAAGGTCGCGCCGCTGAATTTGCGGCCCTCAATATGGATGAGTAACCCCTCCCCTTTCCTCTCTTTGGGATACAGCAGCTGATAGAGTTGGTCGGTGCCGCCATCGGGCGCTGGCCTGCGTTTGACTTGGACTTGAAGCACGGAAGCCTTTGCCCCGCCGATGCTATGCTCCATCCTCAACCGCGCATAGACGCCGCCTTCAGGCGCGCCCGCTTTGACGGCGGCGATGAGTTGGTCAGCAGAGTATTGCTGGGCGTTGACTGTGGAGACCACAGAGACGGCAAGAAGGCAGAAAAACCAGCGCATGATGGAGAAGGATAACAAAAATCAAGCTGACCGAATGGCCAGGCTAGGATTGATCTTGGTGCAGTGCAGTGCCGGAAAGAAACCGCTGGCAAGGCCGACAACGACGGCGAGGCCCATCGCGAGTCCAACGAGATCCCAGCCGAAATGTGGGGCGAGTCGGCCCTGCATCCAGGGTGTCACCGCCAGCACCTTCAATAAACCCATGCCAGCAATGATGCCAAAAACTCCGGCAGCGACACAAAGGGCGACAGACTCCCAGACAATCATCCGCAAAATGCGCGAGCGCTTCCAACCGAGCGCGATGAGGATGCCGATTTCCCGAGAACGCTCAAAGACGCTCATGAACATGGTATTCATGACGCCGAAGGTGCCGACGAGAATGGC
>CAZCAL010000328.1:0-5726 GCA_964496625.1 uncultured Verrucomicrobiaceae bacterium
ATCGTAGGCGGTGCGGAAATTCTGATCCATCTTGGAAGCAAGATCGAGACGGTAATCGAAGTCCTGCTCCGAGACGGAATCTGGGCGGCGGACGTTCTGCAATCCATTGGCAGGATTGTTGATGATCAGCGGGCCTACCGCAGCTTCCAGGAAGCCCGCACCTGGGTGCTTGCTGTCATTGGTGATCACCACGCTACCTGGCAGAGTCGGGTTGCTCCGTCCCTGATACTTCGCCAGCCATGCACCCATGGTTGGATGCTTGATGGTGCTACGCAGCGTGTAGCTGGTGTGCATGAAGTAGTTGCCCTGAGCATGGGCACCTTGGGTAGAAGCCATCGAATTAATGATCGCGACATTGTGCATCTGCTTAGCCGTGTTGGGCAGATACTCAGAAAGCAAGACACCATCCGCAGAAGTCTTGATGTGCTGCACAGGACCAGCCTCCTCCGTGCCGGGCTGGCAATTGAAGGTGTCCAGATGAGACATACCCCCGCTCATGTAGAGGTAGATGACGTTGCGTGCTGTCGGCACCTGCTTCAGTTTCGATGAGCCCTCAAAGGCAGCCTGCGCACGACCACCTAAAAGCAAAGGTGCTGCGGTAACGCCGAGACAAGTCTTGGCAGCGCGCATGACGAATTCGCGACGGCTGACTTCGTCGGCTTTGTTGAATAGACTGTTCATAGGATGACTGGGGATGAGTTTTCCGAACCGATAATTTACTGCACAAAGAGGAAGGTGCTGGTGTTCAGCAAGGCATGAGTGATGTCAGAGATCGCGTTTTCTCCGCGCTCAGCGAAAACGGACTGCAGCAGCTTCTGTTCGTCCGCCGTCGCCTTGCGGCTAAGGAGGGCGAGGTAGATTGCGTCCACCTTGGCTGTGGTCTCGCCAGCAGCCTCGACCGACTTCATAAATGGCGTGGCTGGATTCAGCAAGGAATCAGCGATGGGGCCATTTAAGAGGTTGAGGGCTTGCGGCACGGCGGCTTCACGGCTGGCGTTCTCAATGGTTTCACGGTCTGATTGGCCGAAGGTGCGGAGGAAGTGACCGCGAGGCGACGGGCTGGGCAACTCTGACGCACGCACCGCTGCGGTGATTTGTGCACCACCGCGACCGGCCTTCTTCTTGAGTTCTTCGATCCGCTTGCGAATCTCTTTCCGGTCGAGCCCTTCAGCCTTCAGCTTCTTCATCTCCTCAGCCATGTTGAATGACACCTGCACGGTCTCTTTTGGCTTCTTCACCTTGGTCTTGCCAGCGCCCTTCATCATGTCCTCAATTTCGCGAGCGCCCGCAGCCCCGAACAGTGCAGTAAAAGCACCATCGCGAGTCCCTTTGCGCAACTTCGCCACTTCTGCGGAGAGCTGCTTGGCTTTGTCTTTATCACCAACTTGGCGGGCGGCGTTCATTTCTTTGGTGAGACGATCAATCTCAGCATCTCGTTTTTCGGAACTGCCGTCGCGGGAGGATTTTACGGAAGCGATCATCTCTTCCATGGTCCGACTGGTCAGCATATCATAGAGGTGCTCGAGGGATGCTAGGCGCTGCTCTACGCCTACATTTGGATTGGTAACCTCTGAATCAATATCGCCACGCATCAGCGTCACGGCGCTGTCCCAAACCTGCTCTGCGCTCATGCGCCGCATCAAAGGACCGGTAAAATAGTATGCATCTCCCAGAGTGACCTCTTTCGTGGTCGGCATCCGCTGATACACTTCCGAATTGTAGAGCACCCGGAGGTAGGCGCGGAGGTCATACTTCACCTCGGTCATCGTCTTTTCCAAGAATGTCATCAGCTCACCATTCACGGGGGCGGACGAATCTGTGAGTTCGTCCACAGGCTCAATGACACCGAGTCCCATCACCTTCTTCCAGAGACGGTTGGCAATGACCGTGGTGAAACGTGGATTCTGCGGGTCCGTCATCCAACGGGCAAAGCCATCCAAGCGGCTCTCACCCTCGTTAATGACGGCGTCATGACCGAACATTGTCTTCGGCGTGATCATCTCATTCGGTTTCGCGTCTGGATACTTATAGTCATGCGGCAGCTTTGGAAGATTGTCGCCTTCCGTGATCATCATGTAGCGCAGGGGCTTCATGACTTCCTGCATGCTTTGGCGCACCGCCTGCATGTCCTGTCGAGCCTCAGCATTGCCCTTCCCAACCTTCTTGCCGTTCTTCTTGAAATCGATCCCGTAGGTCTTGGTGTCCATCCCATAAGTGAAGGCCGCCATCTTGTAGTAGTCCATCTGCGTCCACTTATCAAAGGGGTGGTTGTGGCACTGGGCGCACTCGATTCGGGTGCCCAAGAAGACCTGCACCGTCGCTGCCAGATGATCCAGCGGCATCCCTTGATCACGCATGTAAAAGCCGATCGCTCCGCTATCCCAAGAGGCACCGTCCGTCGTGAGCAGCTCGCGCACCATTGAATCGTAAGGCTGATTCTTTGCCAGTGCAGTCTTCAACCAGGACGCGTAGGCCTGGCCGGTCAGCGCCCCTTTGGTGTCGGTCTGTAGCCGGAGGAGATCGGCGAAGTAGTTGAAGTAGTTGCTGACGAATCCATCGGACGCCAACAAGATGTCAATCAGCTTGCTGCGCTTGTCTGGGGCATTGGACCCCAAAAACGCATTCGCCTCTTCAGCAGTAGGAATGCGGCCGACAACGTCCAGATAGATTCGGCGCAGAAAGACCTCGTCGCTCGCGGCGGGATTTGCAGTCAATCCACGCTTCTCCCAATCACGGGCCAGAATCTCATCGATCTTGCCTGATGCAGGCGAAGAAGTGGCGGCATGGGTGTTCAGTGCGGCGCTGACCGCGATCACCAGCAGGAGCTTGGAGCTGATATTCATAAGGTTTTGGCGTTGATGTCGCCACTTTCTGGCGCCTTAACGATCCAGTGGGAGAGCATCTTTAACAATTTTTGCTCAATATTTTACTTTTCGTAAGTTTCTGGCTTTTTGCGGTCCCTGTTCACACTTTTCTTTCTTGCGCAAGCAAGCTGCCGGGGCTGAGTTACCCCATTCAACTCCCGACCAACCCAGACATGATCCCCCTCGAAGACCTTTCCCAAGATGTGCTCGGCAAAGCCCAGCGTGGCCTCAAAATCAGCGATTCCGAGCTCATCAAACAATCCGGAATTTCCGAGGCGACACTCGCGGAGTTGAAAGACGGAGGCGCAGACGAAGCTGCCCTGCTGAAAGTGGCCCCCTGCCTCCAGCTCGACGGCCCCGCGCTGGTAGCGATGGCTCAGCAGGCGTGGCTGCCACAGCCCGTCCAGATGGGTGGATTGGCCCAGTTCAATACCACTTACCACGATATGACGGTGAATGCCTACGTCACCTGGGACCCAGCATCGCGAGCAGCCGTCGCGTTTGACACGGGTGCCGATGCGCAGCCGATGATCGACTTTCTCTCGGCGAATGACCTGAGCCTCGCGATGATCTTCATCACCCACACTCACGGTGATCACATCGCTGATTTGGACAAACTGAGCACCGCGACGGGTTGCAAAACCATCTTCAGCCATGACCGCGAACCGCAGCCCGATACGCAGACCTTCGCCATCGGTGACGGCACGGCATGGGCGGTGGGCAGCCTCCGCATCGAGCCACGGTCCACCTGGGGCCACTCCCGCGGCGGGGTCACCTACGTCGTCAACGGCCTCCAGCAGCCAGTCGCGGTGGTTGGCGATGCCCTTTTCGCAAGTTCGATGGGTGGCGGCATGGTCTCGTATCCCGATGCCCTCGCGACCAATCGGAAGGAAATCTTCACCCTGCCGGATCATACCATCATCTGCCCTGGCCACGGACCATTGACCACGGTGGACCAAGAGAAGGCACACAATCCCTTCTACCCTGAATTCAAATAACTCCCCTCCCCCCCTCATTATCATCATGTCACAGACTGTAGCATTCGTCGGAGTTGGCCGCATGGGCGCCAACATGGCTCGCCGCCTCAAAGATTGCGGCTATCAAATCACCGCCGTGTACGATGTGCATCGCGACTCCGCAGAGGCACTGGCCGCTGAGCTTGGCAGCAAAGCCTGCAACAGCCTCGCTGAGGTCACCGCTGCCGCCGACGTGATCTTCACCGTCGTCACGAACGATGACGCCATGCGCACGATCTTCTTTGGCCCCGATGACAACCTCTTCATGGGAGCCATGGGCAAGACCTTCATCAATTGCGCCACTGTTTCCCCGGCCATCCATCGCGAAGTCTGGGATGGTGGAGACAAAGTCGGTGCTCATACGCTGGAGGCCAGCATGGCGTCCTCCATCAGTCATGCACGCGAAGGCAAACTTTACCTCATGATGGCTGGCGATGAACGCATCTATAATAAGATGCTGCCGATGCTAGAGCAGATGAGCGTCAACCGCCGCTTCATCGGTGGTGCGGGGAAAGCTGCGGAGATCAAAGCCCTGGTCAACATGGTGATGAACATCAATACCGCTGGTCTTGCCGAAGGTCTCGGGCTTGCTGCTGCGCTGGGGCACGATCTTGACTTGGTGCGGGAGGTCTTTAGCCAGACCGGTGCCAATAGCCGCGTCCTGGAAACGGACGCCGGTGACATGGCAGCCCGTGAGCACGACTGCTGGTTCAGCGCAGAGCACGCCGCGAAAGACAGCGGCATCGCCGCCGGTCTTGCTGCCGAGGCTGGGCTGAATCTCCCGCTCAATGCAGCCACACAGGCCCAATATGATCGCATGGTCACGCTTGGTCTGGGAGGTCTGGATAAGAGCGGAATCGCAGAGCTTACGTTCAAAGGTCGCCACGCCTGATCGACTGCCCATCGCCCCGACTTGCCAGCCCGGCAATTCCTGCTATTAAGAGGCCCCCTTCATGAAAACCTCCCTCGCCTGGCTCAATACCCACCTCGACCTCAGCAACCGCAGCACCGCAGAGCTCTCTGACTTGCTGACCTTTGCCGGCATCGAGGTTGAGGGCATCGAAGAAACAGGCGTCGCCTCGGATCGTGTGGTGATTGGCCAGATCATCGAATTCGTTCAGCACCCAAATGCAGACCGCCTCAGCGTCTGCCAAGTCGATGATGGCTCCGGCGCAAACCGTCAGATCGTTTGTGGTGCCAAGAACTTCAAGGCTGGCGACAAAGTACCCGTCGCTCTCCCCGGCGCAGTTTTGCCCGGTGGGTTTGAGATCAAGGAAGGCAAGCTTCGTGGCGTCGATTCCAATGGCATGATGTGCAGTGGCAAAGAGCTCGGCATCGGCGATGACCACGGTGGACTGCTGATTCTTGATAGCGAACTGGAAGTCGGCAAGCGCTTCAATGAAGTCGTGCCTGCCGATGTGGTCTTTGACCTGGAGATCACCCCGAATCGCCCTGATCTGCTCAGCCATCTGGGCCTCGGTCGCGAACTCGCAGCACTCACTGGCTTGCCGCTGAAAGGCACCCGCGACCACACCGCCACCACTTCTCAGACTCGCGCTGCGAAGGCAGACGAAGTCCGAATCGACGCAGCAGAGGCCTGCCCACTTTACACAGCACGCATCGTGCGCGGCATCAAGGTCGGCCCTAGCCCAGAGTGGCTGCAACAGCGCCTGCAAAGCATCGGCCTGCGACCCATCAACAACGTCGTCGATATCACCAACTACATCCTCATGGAGATGGGCCAGCCTCTCCATGCCTTTGATTTGGCGAAGCTCAGCGGTGGCATCATCGTGCGCCATGCCACCGATGGCGAAACGCTCAAGGCCCTGGATGGCGCGGTCTATCC
>CAZCAL010000329.1:0-323 GCA_964496625.1 uncultured Verrucomicrobiaceae bacterium
GGAAAGTCGAGCGATGGAATTGCCAAAGGACCGCCGTATCGTCGTGCACTGCAAGGCTGGCGGTCGCAGTGCGCAAGCGGTGTCAAAGCTGATTGGCCTGGGATTTGACAATGTCTGGAACGTTGCCGGTGGGATCAACGAGTGGTCGAAAGAGATCGATCCTGAAGTGCCCCACTATTAAGGAAAACCGAATTGAGGAACATCGACGTGTCATCCACTGATTGGATTGAATCATTCCTGCCCGTGCTCTGCTGCCCAGACACAAAGCAGCCGCTGCGCTGGGCGACGCCAGAGGAATGTGCTAAGGCAGGGATGCCAGTGGG
>CAZCAL010000329.1:333-5716 GCA_964496625.1 uncultured Verrucomicrobiaceae bacterium
TGGACGGGTTTTCCCGATTCAGGATGGGATCCCCATTTTGTTGCCGGAAGAAACGGCGTCTTGATTCCGGCACTGTAGCTGGCCTCTGTGGGGCTGGTGACATTGAGACCGCTGATGAAGCTGCGGGTGCAGGCAAATGGCGCAACCCTACCCGCGAACGCAAGATTGGAGGCTTCGAGCGCAAGCGGAGCGGGGTTGCGGGTGTGGTCGGAGCGTAAAAAAATAAAAAGTCTGCCTCATCGCTTGCCTTTTGGCTGCGTATTTCCATGATGAAGCACGATTTTCCTCATGAGCGCTGTTTTTGAATCTCTAACGCGGTTTTATCAATCCTCCATCGGCAAGAAGACACTGGTCGCCCTCACGGGTGCGATGATGGTTCTCTTCGTCCTCGGCCACATGATCGGCAACCTGCTGATCTTTGTTGGCAAAGATGCCATCAATGAATACGGCCACTTCCTGCAAACGGTCGGCCATGGCATGGGTGTCTGGGTGGCGCGTGTCGGACTGCTGGCGGCGGTGTTGATTCACATCGTGGCAACCATCCAATTGACCAAAGCAAACCGTGCCGCACGCGAGCAACGTTACGGCTTTGAGGCGACACAGTGCGCCTCCCGCTCGTCGCGCTTCATGATTTGGAGTGGGCTGACGATCCTTGCCTTCATCGTTTATCACCTGCTACACTTCACTGCTCACGCCGGGAACAATTACGGCTCCTACATGACAATGCTCGACGGTCATGAGGTGCATGATGTTTACAAGATGGTGATCGCGGGGTTCTCCTGGGCGCCTGCTTCCGTTTTTTACATTGTGGCGATGGCGATGCTTTGCAGCCACCTCAGCCACGGTGTCAGCAGCCTCTTCCAGACGCTGGGTGTCGTGACCAATAAGAATTGGCCAATCTTCGTTCTCCTTGGTCGCGCCTTTGCTCTGGTGGTGCTGGTGGGGAATTGCTCCATCCCGATTGCCATCTGGCTCTGTGGCTACGGTCACTAAAATCCATCCGCTCCTGCCGCTGCCTGTTTCATTTCAATAGTGGTTCACCCTTCGCTCACCATGTCCTTAGATTCCAAGATCCCCTCCGGCCCAATGGCTGAAAAATGGACCCGCCATAAGCGCGATTCCAAGCTGATCAATCCGAAGAACAAGCGCAAGTATTCCGTCATCGTTGTGGGGAGTGGCTTGGCAGGTTCGGCTGCCGCTGCGTCGCTGGCAGAGTTGGGCTACAAAGTGAAATGCTTTTGCTTTCAAGACAGTGCCCGTCGTGCACACTCCATCGCAGCGCAGGGTGGGATCAATGCCGCGAAAAACTACCAGAACGACGGTGACTCCGTGCATCGCCTGTTTTATGACACCGTCAAGGGTGGTGACTTCCGGGCCCGCGAAGCCAACGTCCATCGTCTGGCAGAGGTCAGTGTCAACATCATCGACCAGTGCGTTGCACAGGGCGTTCCCTTTGCGCGGGAATACGGTGGGGGTCTCGCCAACCGCTCGTTTGGTGGCGCGCAGGTCAGCCGCACGTTTTACGCTCGTGGTCAGACTGGGCAGCAGTTGCTCCTCGGCGCGTATTCTGCGCTGAACAAAGAGATCGCACGCGGTGCGGTGGAAATGTTTCCACGCACGGAGATGCTGGACCTCATCGTCGTGAATGGTGAGACCAAAGGGATCGTCGCCCGCAATCTGGTGACCGGCAAGATTGAAGCCCATGTCGCCGACACGGTGCTGCTCTGCACAGGTGGTTACGGCAACGTTTTCTTCCTTTCCACGAATGCGATGGGCTGCAACGTCACTGCAACGTGGCGTGCCCACCGCAAAGGCGCATTCTTTGCGAATCCCTGTTACACCCAGATCCACCCGACATGCATCCCTGTCAGCGGCGATTACCAGAGCAAGCTGACGCTGATGTCTGAGTCTCTGCGCAACGATGGGCGTGTCTGGGTGCCAAAGAAGGCCGAAGACTGCGGCAAAAATCCGGCGGACATCCCTGAAGCAGATCGCGACTACTATCTGGAGCGGAAGTACCCAAGCTTTGGCAACCTCGCCCCGCGCGACATTTCCTCCCGAGCTGCGAAGGAAGCCTGCGACGATGGTCGCGGAGTTGGCCCTGGTGGTCGTGGGGTGTATCTTGATTTTGCGGAATCCATTCGAGATTTCGGGCAAAAGACCATCGCGGAGCGCTATGGAAATCTCTTCGACATGTATGAGCGTATCACCGGAGAGAGCGCCTATCAGCGGCCGATGCGGATTTACCCAGCCGTTCACTACACCATGGGTGGCCTCTGGGTGGACTACAACTTGATGAGCAACCTTCCTGGCTTGCACGTCCTGGGTGAGGCGAATTTCTCCGACCACGGGGCAAACCGTCTTGGTGCCAGCGCGCTGATGCAGGGCCTGGCGGATGGCTACTTTGTCATCCCCACCACCGTTGCCAATTATCTTGTCACGCAGAAGCCGGGCGAAGTTACCGTGGATCACCCCGAGGTGAAGAAGGCGGTGGCGGAAGCTGAAGATCGGATCAAGAAGCTGCTGTCCATCAAGGGCAAACGCTCCGTGGACAGCTTCCACCGTGAGCTTGGACTGCTGGTCTGGGATAAGTGCGGCATGGCCCGCACCCGTGAAGGCCTTCAAGAGGCCATTGATCGCATCCCAGCGCTGCGGGAAGAATTCTGGAGCAATGTCACTGTCCCTGGCAGTGGGGACGCTGCCAACCCTGAGCTTGAGAAGGCTGGCCGGGTCGCTGACTTCATGGAGTTCGCGGAGTTGCTCTGCATTGATGCGCAGCATCGTGAAGAGAGCTGCGGCGGGCACTTCCGCTCTGAGCACCAATACGAGGATGGCGAAGCCAAGCGCAACGACGCTGACTTCACCTATGTGGCCGCGTGGGAGTACTCAGGCAATTTTGGCCAGCCGAAGCTGAATAAAGAGCAGCTGGAATTCGAAGAAGTGCACTTGGCGGTGCGCAGCTACAAGTAACGCTTTTAACGATCGATCATGTCACAACTCAATCTTCACCTCAAAGTCTGGCGTCAGAACGGCTCGCAGCCCGGCCATTTCCAAGACATCGAAGCACCTGAGATTCCAGATCATGCCTCCTTCTTGGAGATGCTGGATATCGTCAACGAACGCCTCATTTCCGCAGGTCAGGAACCTGTCGCGTTTGATCATGATTGCCGCGAGGGCATCTGTGGGATGTGCTCCATGACCATCAATGGGATGCCGCACGGACCTGAGCGCGCCACGACGACTTGCCAGCTACACATGCGTAAGTTCCGCACGGGCGACACGATCTGGATCGAGCCATTCCGCGCTCGCGCCTTCCCTGTGATTAAAGACCTCATGGTGGATCGGGGTGCTTTTGATCGGATCATGCAAGCTGGCGGTTTCGTCAGTATTCGCACTGGCTCAGCGCCAGAGGGGAACAGCATTCCGATTGGCAAAGATGTGGCTGATGCCGCCATGGACGCCGCTGCCTGCATTGGTTGCGGAGCGTGTGTTGCCGCCTGCAAAAACGCGAGTGCGATGCTTTTTGTGTCTGCAAAGGCAGGGCAGCTCAACACGCTGCCGCAGGGGCAGCCAGAACGCCAGCGCCGTACCCTTGGGATGGTCCGTCAGATGGACGCAGAAGGCTTTGGCAACTGCACGAACCAATACGAATGCGAAGCTGCCTGCCCGAAGGAGATCAGCGTCCGCTGGATCACGAAACTCAATCGCGACTATGCGATTGCCTCCGTCAAGGACATCGTCGGCGCAGGCCGGCAACAAGCTGGCGGCGAAGGCGGAGATTGAGTGCAGGGCATAGGAGCTGAGAGCGTTTAGGCTGAGCTTCGCGGAATCGTTGGAGGGGGCTTTGTGGCGTTGAAAGGCGATTACACCGCGACAATTTTTGACTAGTGAGTGTGAATTTCCTGTGGAGTGTTTTTGCAACGAAGTCTTGAAATAGTGGGGGCTTGTTGTTTGTTCCTCAATCATCCAAGCTGGGAATTCCCCATCCGGCTTGAGATCGTACTATGCCCCTCGCCGCTTGCTCCGTAGAGTGTTCTGCTTTGCGTTTGCTGCTTTTAGCTGGATTGTCACTAACCACAATTCATGCTGCCGAGCAGACGATAAGCTATAATTTCGTCGTTCGACCCATTTTGGCGGAGAACTGTTTTGCTTGTCACGGACCAGATGAGAAGCATCGCGAAGGGAAATTGCGATTGGATATTCGTGAGGCAGCGCTGGAAAAAAAGGCCTTCGTGCCGGGGGATGCAACAAACAGTGAGCTCGTAAAACGAATCTTCACGACCGATGAGGATGATGTGATGCCGCCAAAGAAGAGCAATCATCAGCTCACGGCAGAGCAGAAGGATCTGCTGGTGCGCTGGGTGAATGAAGGCGCAGCCTATGCGAAGCATTGGTCGTTCACTCCCCCCGAAAAGCCGCCTGTCCCAGAGGTTGCAGATGCGTTTCCAGGCGGCAGACATAATGAGATTGATGCTTTGGTTCAGGCAAAGTTGACGGAGCACAACATGCGGCCGACTGGGCCTGCCGCCAAGGAACTGTGGCTGCGCCGGGTCAGCCTTGCCCTGACGGGGCTTCCGCCAACGCTGGCGGAATTGGATGCCTTTGTTGCGGATGCTTCGCCGACATCCCGAGAAACGGTGATCAATCGTTTGCTGGAATCGCCTCGCTATGGCGAGCGTATGGCTGTGGACTGGATGGACGCGGCACGCTATGCAGACACCTATGGCCGGCACGAGGATGCGGACTGTCAGACTTGGCCATGGCGTGACTGGGTGATCCGTGCGTTTAACCAAAATCTGCCCTATAGCACCTTCATTGCGTGGCAGACGGCAGGGGACCTTTTGGAGCCAGACAACCAGGATGCGGTCGTCGCAACGGCATTCAATCGCTTGCATCAGCAGTCCAACGAGTCTGGTAGTGACGAGAATGAGTTCCGGTGGGAGCATGTCTTTGACCGGGTGAAGACCAATGCGACTGCAATCATGGGGGTGACGATGGAATGCGCGCGCTGCCACGATCACAAGTATGATCCATTCACCATGCGGGATTACTACAGCATGGCTTCATTCTTCAACAACATCGATGAGTTGGGGCTATTTTCCCGTTTCACGAATGCAAATCCGGCGCCGACAACTTTTGTTTATGGACCTGGACAAAAAGAGGCGCATGAGGCGCTGAAGGATGCAGTCATCGATGCGGAACAAAAGGTGACGGAAGCTCGTGGCGGTGCCCATCGCCGGTTTGCGGAGTGGCTGAAAGAGCACGCGCCACCTGGAACTGTGCCGAAGCCTGAAGGTGTAATGGCGAAGTTGGGTAGCCTGATTAGTGGCGAGCGCGAGGCTGCGGATCGGGGCGCCGATGACGATGGTGCTGCGGATGCGCT
>CAZCAL010000330.1:0-5712 GCA_964496625.1 uncultured Verrucomicrobiaceae bacterium
ACGGTGACACACGGGGCAATCGGCCATGCCGGAATTGCGCTGACCTTCGGACTCGTCGTGCTGGCCCTCATCTACACCTTTGGCGACATCAGCGGCGCACATCTAAACCCCGCCGTCACCCTTGGCTTCGCCACAGCAGGCAGATTCTCATGGAACCAGGTGCTGCCCTACATCGGGGTGCAGACCTTTGGCGCTGTCGCTGCCAGCGGACTATTGAAATACTTGTTCCCCGATGGGGGCACCCTGGGGGCCACCCTCCCTGCCGGATCAGCTTCGCAAAGTTTCATCCTCGAAATTGTGCTCACCTGGTTCCTTATGCAGACCGTCCTCAGCGTGTCCACAGGGGCCAAGGAAAAAGGCATCACGGCAGGGATCGCCGTCGGCTCAGTCATCGCCGTCGAAGCGATGTTCGCAGGACCGATCTGCGGCGCATCGATGAATCCAGCTCGGTCCTTCGCGCCCGCGCTCGTCAGCGGGCATCTCGCCAGTTTGTGGATCTATCTCCTGGCACCCTGCATCGGCGCAGTGATCGCCGTGCCACTTCACCGCATCCTGCGGGGCAATGAGTCTTAAACACCTATCTCCATGAACATCTCCCAATTCCGCGACCAACTCTCGGCGCATTCCGATAAACCCATCCTCCTCATTCTTCCAGACGGAGGCCTTGTTCCCAGCCACTTTCACGTCACCGAAGTCGGCCACGTGAAAAAGAATTTCATCGACTGCGGAGGCACTCGCCGCAGCGTCGAGACATGCCTCCTCCAGACATGGGTCGCCAACGACACAGAGCACCGGTTGCATGCGGGCAAGCTCGAACAAATATTCACCCTAGCTGGAGATATCTTGCCCAGCCAAGACCTTCCCGTCGAAGTGGAATATGAAGACGATCTCACCGCACAGTTTCCCGTCATCGCGCATGAGATCGTCGACGGTGCCTTGGCCTTTCATCTCGGCTGGAAGCACACCGACTGTCTCGCCAAAGAAAAATGCCTCCCTGGGGTCGGCTGCTGCGACTAGATTTTACGAATCATGACCAAACCTCTCATTCTCGTCCTTTGCACCGGCAACAGTTGCCGATCACACCTCGCCGAAGGTATCCTGCGTCGTGCCCTTGGCGACGCATATGAAGTGGCCAGTGCAGGCTCAAAACCAGCGGGCTACGTACATCCACTGGCCATCCGCGCCATGGCGGATATCGACATCGATATCGCCAATCACAAATCGAAACACCTCGATCAGTTCTTGAATCAGAACGTCGAGACCGTCATCACCGTCTGTGGCAACGCCGATCAAGCCTGCCCAATGTTCCCTGGGCAAGTGAACCGCCATCACTTCCCCTTCGATGACCCAGCCCATGCGACTGGCACAGAGGAGGAGCAGTTCGCCGTTTTCCAGCGCGTTCGCGATGAAATCAGAGCAGTTTTCGAGGCCTATGCAGCAGGGCGTAAGGATGAAGCAAAGCGCGTCTAACCTCAGCCACCAATGGTAATTCGCTTCTGCGGAATTGGTGATTCAATGATACCCAGTTCCGTCTCCTGCTTCAGCCTCAGCTGACCGCAGGCAGCCGCGATGTCGTGCCCCTTTTCGCGACGGAGTGTCGCCGGCACTCCTGCTTGATTCAGGACGTCCCAAAACGCGTCCTGCCGGGCCTCTGAGGGTCTCTTCCACTCCAAGCCTTCCACCGTGTTGTAGGGGATCAAATTGACTTTGGCATCCACCGCACGGGCACGCTTCACCAAGAGCCGCGCCTGATCCAAACCATCGTTGATATCCTCAATCAGGATGTACTCAAAGGTCAGCCGCTGCTTGCGATGCTGCTTCCAGTAGGTCAGTGCATCAAAGAGTTCCGCCAGCGGATACTTGCGGTTCACGGGCATGATTTGATCACGCACCTCATCGCTGGCACCATGCAGAGAGATCGCCAAGCGGATCTGAGGTGCAATATCTGCCAACTTTTTGATTTGCGGGGCCAGTCCGCTGGTGGACACCGTCATGCGCCTTGCACCGATGCGAATGCCCCAGTCTGCATTCAGGATTTCGATGGCACGCGTGAGTTGGGAAAAATTTGCCAAGGGCTCCCCCATCCCCATAAAGACAATGTTATCCACTCGATCCGCAGCGATTGCCTCTGCCTGCACCACTTGCTCCACGATCTCCGCCGCTGTCAAATTGCGAGCGAACCCCGCAAGCCCGCTGGCGCAAAACTTGCAATCGTAGGCACAGCCCACCTGGCTAGACACACACAGAGTCAGTCGATCCGCGCGCTCCCCATAAAGCGACGTCGACGCCGGGATGAGTACCGTTTCCACAAACCGACCATCCTCCAATCTCAGCAACAACTTACGCGTTGTGTCCTCAGAGCCAGTCACCGTGGCGACACGCATGGTGCGGAGGCAAAAAGTTGCGGCCAAGCGCTCGCGCAATCCCTTCGACAGCGTCGTCATGTCTTCGAAAGACTGCACGCGCTTGGCAAAAACCCAATCGATGACCTGCTTGGCACGAAACTTCGACTCTCCCCATTCGGTAAGAGTCGCAGATATCTCGTCTTGGGTCAGACCGAGCAAGGATGGAAGTTCAGGCATTGGGTGATCAAACCACGCCTACACCGTTCCTCAATCTGAATTCAAGCTGTTCTGACCGGTGATCACTCTCCCCGTCATGCCGTCACGAAATGTTCCGCGACCAATTTTTGCTCGCCATCCCAGCGATACGCCACCAGTGGGTTATCCCCAAAAGCAGCACTGTAATCCAAACAGGCGACATTGCTGGCCATCGGCTGGCGCCTCGAACTCGGCGGCAACCAGTAGTGCCCGATGAACACAGGCACCTCGGACGCACCATAATGCGGGACGCGCCGCAGCTGATGCAAAGGAGCTTCGCCCTCCACATCAAAGGGCTCCGGCAGCGACAACTGGCTCGCGACCGTCAGGCATCGCCATCTCTGGCCCTTTCAGCACATTCTCCACTGCGCGGTGCTCCGCCGCTCCTCGATCGACTGAGCGCAGCAGGAAGTCATGATCGACTAAACTCTTGCCACTTAGGTGTTCAATGCGGCGGGAATCCCAGCAGGCGTGCACCGCGCGCAGCCCGCCCAGATCCAGGAACATCGGCAGTCGCCGCATCCAGTCCAGGCACGCTTCCCACTCGGCCTCACGACCGGCGTACTGCCTCCGAGTCTCCAATTGTCCGCCGCGGCAGCGCTCCTCAGGCCGGAGGAATCCACCCTTACCATCCGGCGTGGCCGCACAGATTGCATTGTATTCATGATTCCCCATCACCGCCAATGCGTCCCCCTCTTGGACCATTCCACGCACGGTCGTCACGACCTCTCGGATCGCTGGCCCTCGATCAATGTAATCGCCTAAAAACACCACTTTTCGGCCTGCAGGATGCCGCCAGGTGCGAGCGGCCCCGGCATCACACCTTTCCTCATATCCCAGTGCGTGGAGCAAATGCACTAGCTTCTGATGTTGCCCGTGGATATCTCCGATCAAGTCATAGCGTTGAAAATTCATAGCATGGCGACAATGGTTCACGGCAGCACTTGCTCAATCATGCAAAACGCAGTATATGCAACTTTATAGTCATGTTTGAAGAACTGTTTAACAAGGGAGGCCTATCCCTTGATCGCCTGCGAAACTTCCTAGAGATGGCGGAGGCAGGCAGCATCGCCAAAGCCGCGCCGCAGGACCTCACCCGGCAAAGCCTTATCAGTCGCCAGATCAAGGAGTTAGAAGAATTCTTCGGCTCTGAGTTAACGGTGCGGCGAGGGAAAACGCTGTCACTTTCTCCCGCAGGGCAGCGGCTTGCCAGTTTGGTTCGCGGGCACCTTCAGGGATTGGCAGATTTCCAAAGCGAGCAGGCGCAGCAATCAAAAATCTTCACTCTAGGCTCCGGCAGTAGCACCTTAGAGTGGCTCATTACCAGCCGACTTCCGCGCATCGCAGAACTACTCGACGGAGCGATTCTGCGCACAGATCTCCTGCGCAGTCGGGCGTTGGTGGAGGGAATTGCGGACGGAACCATCGACCTGGCCATCCTCCGCAAGGACGCCATCCCTGAGGCCAATCGACACAACTGCCTACCCATCTGTCGGCTAAGTTTCCACCTGTGTGTGCCAAGGCGTCTCCTGAAACCCGGCACGACAGACGCGATGCTGGCGCGCCCACAGACTTGGCAGGCCCTGCCCTTCGCAGCAGGACGCGACAACAGCCAAACGGACAAAGCCATTCGCGAAGCCATGACTCGCGCAGAAGTTGATTTTCGCCCCCAATTCGAGTGCAGCTCGATGTTACAGGTGCAACAACTGGTGCGCGAAGGTCACTGCGCCGCCGTCCTACCCAATTTGGCGCTTGGCTGCCTAAACCCAACCGACTTTGTGGTCTTGCCATTTGCTCCACTAGCGACCTATGGTCGGCAGCTTGTCCTGCACTGGAATTCAAGGCAAATGCAGCGCCGCGGTATTGAAAAAAACCAACTCCGCGCCATCGCGGCAGACTTCGGGTCCGTAGGTTAGGTAAAGATGCCGATCCACTTGAACTCAAGCCCTTTCCAGACTACTTCATCGCGACTGTGACAGCCGATCCCGCCCCCTCGCCCTCCCCCCACTCCTGGGTTGAGGACCTTTCTGCCTTTCTCCTGGGGGAAGATGGTGTCGAGGCAATTCGACTGAACCCTGAAGAAAAAAGGGTCACGATTGCCACCCTGGGTAAGATCGATCAAAGTGCGCTACAGGATCGGCTTTCGGAGCTGTTACGGTCGCTGGATGAGCGATGGACAAGTCCAGGCCACCACCTGCCGGAGGGGAACAACCGGCATCCTGGCATGTTTCAACTGAGCCAAAAGGGTGACGAAGTAACGCTCGAAAAACCCTCCTGCCCCACTGCGCCACGCTTCTGGAAGTGGCGCGATTTTGAATGGCCTGAACCCGAAGAAATCGAGCGCCAGAGCCGCGAAGAATGGCAGGCGATGGCCTTACAAGCTAGCATCTGCGGCGTGATGCTTGTCGCAGGTATCATCATCGAGCGCTTCACGACGCTCCCGCCAGCGGCTGCCATTTCGTGCTTCGTTGTCGCGCTCATTTCGGGTGGATGGGATGCAGCAAAGGATGCCTGGGAAAAGATTCGGGAGTTCCAGCTCGACGTCCATTTTCTAATGCTCGCCGTCGCCTCAGGCGCAGTAGCCATCGGCGCATGGGAAGAAGGCGCGCTGCTTCTTTTCTTGTTTTCCACGTCGGGTGCCCTTGAGCATTTCGTCCTCCATCGAACCCACCGGGAGATCAATGCCCTCACCAAGTCCGCCCCCAAAAGAGCGCGACGCCTCCTGCCCGATGGCTCGACAGAGGAATGCGGCGTCAATGCTCTCGAAGTGGGAGATCTCATCGTCGTCCGCCCTGATGAACTCTTCCCCGTCGATGGCACCGTGCTGTCAGGAAAGACTGCGGCAGATGAATCGACGCTCACAGGCGAATCCGTCCCCATCGATAAAGCAGAAGGAGACAGCATCTACAGCGGCACACTGAATCTCTGGGGCCTCGTTCAGGCACGAGTGGATCGCCCAGCTACGCAAAGCGCATTGGCAAAGATCATTGGCCTCATCCAAAACGCCCAGCATCTGCGCGCACCCAGCCAGCGTTTCACGGATAAATTCGGCACCCGCTACACGGCGATCGTGCTCGCCAGCGTCGCGGTGATGTTCTTTGTCTGGTGGCTG
>CAZCAL010000331.1:0-1983 GCA_964496625.1 uncultured Verrucomicrobiaceae bacterium
TCTGATCCAGGCTTCACTGATCGGCGGGGGACTTGCGTGTGCCTTCATTTTCAAAATCGCTCATTACTACCGTCTCATTTGAACAAGCCCGAACAAAACGGATGCAGGGAACGGCTCGTGTGGCATCTGTCGTGTCATCGACGGTTGCCAGCTCAACGTCGCCTGCTCCCAAGCGCTCGCAGAATTCCCTCCACTCGCCATGAATAAACCAAGCAGAGCCAGATGGACCATAGAGTGGTTTGTGGTTTCCATTTCAGCCGTGGTGATGTCTCGGGTTGGCTACATTTTCCTTAGCAGCATCACAAACTAAGCCACATTCCGCGCATGGACGTTCCCTCATACATCCGGAATCACGAGGCTCTCGTCAGTTTTTTTGGGCGTTGGCCAACATTCCACGACGCCAATGTCCTCGCTTATGAGTCGAGAGCAGACTCGATCAACCTGAGGCTCCACACTTGGCTCATGACCGACCAAGTGGACGCGAAGGGCCATTTTATTTTGCGCAACCACGCGCTGGTATCATTTCACTTCGACGGCCTTTCCGACCTGGAGATGGAGGCATTCGGATCAGACAATATTCTGTTTGGGTTGAAGATGTCTCCGTGCTCCACCCCAGCTTCGTTTCACGTTGAGCTCGATTCTGTCATGGATAGGTCCGGCTCGTTCTCGGCTCGCTCTGGTGAGGTCGTATCTGTTATCCCGTGCACACCCGATGGAAAAGTGGCCGAACCTCCAAGTTAGCATTGAGACGCGGCGCTAGAGGCGTGGCTTGATGGGAGGTGTGACCGCCGGGTTCTCGATAGTCTCGCTTAGCGGGATTGTTGGACCCCTACCTTGCCGCGATAGCGGCTCCATCGAAGATGAAGCGATTTCACAGCGACTGACGGTAAGAAGTTGCCGAGGCTGTGGAGCTAGGGGCGTGGGTGATCGGAGCTGGGGGCTCGATGGCACCTTGCTTTGGGGTTTGTCTCCCCCTGGGTTTATTGGGCGCTTGGCGGGCTTAAAGGTGCTGGTGCTCTGCTTCACGTGGCACCCATCCCACCCAGGCAAATAGAATCCTTCAACCCTTGACACCAGAGGGTTAGCGAGCCAGTCATGCCTCGAAAAGGCACCCGAAACGTCGCCCGTCGGGGCATTTGGGTGTGCTCCTCTCTCGTCCGCCAAAATCAGGAATGTGCTTCGTTCTCTACATCGGCTCGCAGACTCCATTACCCATCATTCCCTGGGACGAGACAACTCGTGGAATTCACACTGAGGCGCTCACGGAGCATGACATCAGCGTGCGTGGGAGATTTACACTGCCACACGTCCTCTGCATAGGGTCAGACACCCACTGTGGATGTGGCTTCAGGAATGCAACCTTTCAGAACGGGAGTTGGCCGGAGGAAGAATGGCGACCCGACGACGATACCAGCCACGTCAAAGCGCAACCGAATCACGAAAGGCTGATAGAGTTTATCCAGCGGTACTTGGGTGGTCAGGCATCCTGCGAATTCTATGGCATTTGGGAGGACGATTTCGCAGGCTCCGCACTCTCAAACCAGACAATACTTCTGGAGGACCTAGCCGATTTGAAGTTCTATTTTCGTGACCGAGGCTACTACTCTGTCATAATAAACAAGCTGGCACAGAGCAGCCCCTGACGCGTTTTGAGGTCAACCATTACTTGGCCACTCCCCCCAAGCGCCTAGCCGCCCCACCCTCAGACAAATGACCAAAAACCCCGAAGGGCACTGATCGAGAGGGTCGCAATCTCAGCCTCCCAAGCCACCCAAAGACCCCAGTGCCCCGCCCTGATCCCATCCAAGCAAAGAAATCCCCTCAACCCTTGACACCCAGAGGCAGGCGAGACCATACTGCCTCGGTAAAGAACGCAAAAATATCGCCCGTCGCGATCTTGGAGTGTGCGAAGACCGTTGTTCGGCGAAAAATAGTCACCTCCTGGAATGAGCTACCAAATCGATCCCCAGAATCCGTCTCAGG
>CAZCAL010000331.1:1993-5708 GCA_964496625.1 uncultured Verrucomicrobiaceae bacterium
CAGGAATTCTTGCGCGCAAGAAATCAAGCGGGCGTCCGCCTTCAAGAACAGTTCAAAAAACTCGGCGGGCGGGTAGAGCCTCAACATGATTATCGATGGATAAAGGCAGACCTCACTTGGCCTTCCTTCGATCATCTTACCTTTGCTTACAGGAATCAGGTGTTTTCAGTGCTGGTTGATCTTGTTGAAGAAAGGCAAGGCACACTCACGACTAAAGAAGCGAAAAGATGTATTGATGCCTGCACAGAGCACAATCTTGTTCCTTGCGTTTTTCCGGTCGATGCTCGCTCATTTCGGCCGCTGAAAGATGGCTGGAATCTCTCCAACATGGAGAGCGGTGCGTCGGTGGTACCCGATGATTATGTCGATGACGTTAAGGTTGAGATGTCCGAGTGGGAGTTGCACAACTTCGCCATTCAAATCGTTCGTGATGATATCGGGAAGAATATGGAGGGCAGCATCCTCTCTTATTGCGATGTAATTGGCATTGATCCTCAGATCTGGTTTGATGATCAGCAAGGCAATCGCTGTTGGGTGATCGTCCGACACTTTGCGCAAATTGAAGGGACGGAAAGCACCCCGTTCAAAGGCATCGAAGCGAGAAATTCCCAACTTGTTCCATACGATGGCTATTTTGCTGCCGTGTCAGTAGCTTCCTCAGAGCCATTCACACTAGATTTGGATGCGAAGCTCGTTCCGTTATCAAAGCGTTTTGATGGTTCCTCGCCAGTTTATCGCGGAGATGGGTTTTACGTAAGCTTTAAGGGTCTTGAGAGAATATATGTTGGCTGACCAACGAATATTAAATAACGCCGAACAAGGGGTGGACTCAACGGCTACCCGCGTCACGCCTCCTGCTTCCTCGCTTCGCTCGGGGCAGGAGCCGCGCCACGGACAGCCGTGAGTCACCTTGGACGTTGCCAAAAATATTGCCGTTTTGCCGAAGTCAGCTAGTGTCCAACCATGACACTAGGAATTTCGATCCAACCCTCAATCTGTCACGGCAAACCTGTGATTAAAGGGACGCGTGTCTTGGTTTCGACCATACTTGGCGCACTAGCTGGTGGGGACAGTATGGATATGATTGCCGAAGACTACCATCTGACAACTTCGCAGATCATGGCCGCGCTAGAGTTTGCTGCGAATATCACTGATTTTCAAACTGAAGCATACGAAGGTGCCGCATGAGATTCTTGCTCGACGAGAACTTCCCAAAGGCTGCACGCCAGTTACTCGTCGGACTTGAACATGAGGTGATTGATTTTCGGGATGTTGGGCTTGAGGGCAGTCCAGATTCTGACGTCATCGCGATGGCAATATCCGAAAGAGCGATAATTCTGACAACGGATCGTGACTTTTTTCATACGCTTGGACAGCAATTCCCCAATCACCCAGGAATTATTGTAGTGGCACTCAAGAAGCCGACTCGCGATAAGATCATTCAGCGGCTCAAGTGGCTTCTCGAACATGTCGCAGAAGAGGCCATCTCAGGCAGGGCTTTCCAGCTCAGAGATCAGGTCTGGCAAGTATACCCAGAACTAAAATGAACAACCGCTAGCAAGTCAAGACACGGCACCCCCGATCAACCGCCCTCGCTGGTAGGGGTGCCTTTGCTCATTGTTAGACGATTCCGGGATAGGCCTTGGCAGGTGCTTTCCTGGGCTTGTGGGGAACGCTTTGAGTGACCTTTCCTTGTGCTGGATGCAACATCGTGGGGCTGTCTGTCGGACGTTAAGGTTTCTGGCACCGTATCCGTGCAGTCACACTTCCTCCAAGTCAGCATCGAGACCCAGCGCTAGAGGTGTGCCATGCTGGGTGGTGTGACCGCTGTGTCCAGAATGTCCCGCTACGCGAGATTGTTGGACCCCTTGCGTGCTGCGAGGGATCGGTGACTTGATGGCAAAACGGTGAGAGAGGAAATTCTCCTTCCCCTGGGGGCGTTGGTTTGAAGATGTCTCTCACTCGACGCTCCCTTTTACGCAGTCTGCCGCTGACTGGTCTTGCCTCTGCCTTCAACATCCGCGCCCAGGAGGCAAAGCCGCTGTGGGCCACGGGCAATCCGGCGATTGATAAGCCGCGCGAAATTGCCATCCAGCTGCTGAACCCAACGCAGGCGCAGATCGAACATGCCTGGGAGCTGCACTTTGGTTCGCTGGTGTTTGAGTCCTATGGATTCGCACCACGTTTCGCGGTCGATGGGGAAGCCTTCAACAAGGCGGTGGAGGACGGCGCTACGTCGGCGGAGCTTTCGGATCTGCGTGAGGGCATGACGATGAATGGGGGGGCGATCAATGAGCGCGAGCGCCAAGAATTCCTTGAGGCCTTTCATGCGGCCGGGGTGACCTGTGTCTTTCAAAATGCGGGCGAAGAGGGCAGTGATCCACTGCGCCTGATCAAGCGGCTGGCGCACTTCACCCGGGCGACGGATCTGATGAAGCCTGACCTTGTCAAGGTGGTGACGCCTGAAGAAGTCCTCGCGGTGAAGAAGGCGGGGAAGGTCAGTCTTTGTTTCACCGGCAACGGTGTGCCGCTGCGGCAGGAGTGGGAGAGCGTGCGCGATGAGCTGCGTCTGATCCGCATCTTTCATGAGCTGGGCATCCGCATGATGCACCTGACCTACAATCGCAGGAACCCCATCGGCGATGGCGCAGGAGAGCCGCACGATGGGGGGCTGAGTGACTTCGGACATGCGGTGGTGGCGGAGATGAATAAGGTGGGTGTGATCGTCGATGTCGCGCACAGTGGCTGGCAGACTGCGGAAGATGCAGCGAAGGCCTCGGCGAAACCGATGGTGGGCAGTCACACCACCTGTGCGGATGTGTATAAGCACTTCCGTGGCAAGCCTGATCGTGCGATCAAGGCCATCTGCGATACGGGCGGGCTGGTCGGCATGTGCTGCATCCCCCGATTCCTCGGTGGCAAAGGGGATATCACCGCGCTGATGGATCACCTGGATCACGTCATCAAGACCTTCGGCCCTGAGCATGCTGCGATTGGTTGCGATGTGTCTTATGTGTCCCGCTTTGACAAAGAAGAGCGCGCCAAGATCAAACGCAGGCCGGATGGTTCGTCGGCGTTGAGTGGGTCCGGGGATCGCTGGGAGCATCTCTGGCCCAAGGACGACTACCAAACGACGCCGCAGGCAGAACAGAGTGTCGCCTGGACCAACTGGCCGCTCTTTACGCTGGGCATGATCATGCGTGGTCACAGCGATGATTCCATCCGCAAGGTCATCGGCGAAAACGTGCTGCGCGTGCTGAAGGCAAACCAAATCTGATCACCCCGCCCCGATGAATCGAACTCTTCAGCTCTTGTTGGTCCTGTTGTCCTGTTTTAGCGCGGAGAGTTCCGCCGCTGAACTCTTGGCGGGTGTGGCGCGCATCGATATCACGGATCGGACGGGGCCGGTGAATGATCCTTGTTTTGCGAAGGCGCTGGTCCTCAAGCAGGGTGAAACGACGGCGGTGCTCGTCACCGTGGACGCGGTGGCTATCGGCGAGATTGGACGCATCGGGAACGGGTTCCTCGCTGCGGTGCGCGGACGATTGCAAAAGGAGCTGGGCATTGAGCCGGCGAATGTTGTGGTCAATGCCAGTCATTGTCACGGCATCGTGCGAGGCGATACGGCGGAACTCGTGGCGCAGGTGGTAGAATCAGCGGCAAAGGGTCTCGTGCCGGTCAGGGTGGGTGCTGGTTCTGCGAAAGAAGATCGAAT
>CAZCAL010000332.1:0-5686 GCA_964496625.1 uncultured Verrucomicrobiaceae bacterium
CGTCGAGGCCAGCCAGAGTCTTGGTGAACAAGGGCTGGGAAAGGCACTGGAAGAAGCGCGACGTGTGAGCAGCGGTGCTGGTTCCGGGACAGACACATTCATCGTCGTTTTCGGCGAACGACCTCAATCACGTCCGCATGAATTAGATGGGAGTGTAACTGCGTGGGACAAGGATTTTTTGTCTCAGTATGGTGGTGGCAGTGACTATGGGTCAGCAATCGAATACGCTCGATCCCTCTTTCCTGCGGGAGCCAGTCAGACTTTGGTGGTGATTGGCGATGGGCATGACACGAGGGGTGGCTGGTTGACGGCGGCGCGTGATGCAGCGCTGGCAGGGGTTCGGATGGATGCGATTGGAATCAGCGGCCCGAAGCGGCCTGATGCACGAGTGCGTGACTTGAAGCCGAGTCGAAGTCGGTTGCATGAAGGGGCGAGTCTATCTCTCGAAGTCACGATGGATAGCACTGTGGATGGAGATGGAGTGTTGAAGCTCTATGAAAATGGTGTGGAGGTGGAGCAGCGGGCCGTAAAATTGCTGGCTGGTGCCACGAAGGTAGAGACTTTTCAGCGAACCCCCAATGCAAGGGACATCTACAAATACCGGGCGACGCTTGAGGGGATTTCTGGCGATAGCATGACGGCCAACAATGACGCACTGGCCATCGTCGATGTGCGAGGCAGACTGCGACTGCTCTACCTTGAAGGTGATGCGGTTGAAGGTTCCATTTTGCTTCAGGCAATGCAAAAAGAGGGCATCGAGTTGGATTTACGTGGTCCAGGTGAGGTGCCTAGCACGTTGGGGCAATTGGCGGGCTACGACGGAGTCATCCTCTCTGATGTTGCGGCGCATCAGGTGGGTGAATCGACGATGGTGGCTCTGCGCGATTTTGTGGACAAACTGGGAGGTGGCCTCTTGATGCTGGGGGGCACCAATTCGTTCGGTCTGGGCGGGTATGTAGGGACGCCAGTGGAGGAGTTACTCCCCGTTCGACTGCGAGCACGCGACGAAGAGGAAAAGCAGAGTGCTGCGCTCGCGCTGGTGATTGACCGATCCGGCTCGATGGCTGGGGAGAAGCTGGAGATGGCCAAAAGTGCAGCCATCGCCACCGCTGAGGTTTTGGGGCACAGTGACTTTCTGGGCGTGTATGCTTTTGACTCCACCGCGTATGTAGTTGCGCCGATGACGAGACTGGCGGCCACATCGGCAGTGGCTGCTCAAATTTCCACTTTGGCACCAGGCGGCGGCACAAATTTGCAACCGGCGTTTGAACAGGCAAGGGCCGCACTTCAGCAGGTAAAGGCAAAGGTAAAGCACATGATTGTTTTGACCGATGGTCAGACAACGGGGGATGGCTATGAAGCGTTGGCATCTCAATGTCGCTCAGATGGCATCACGATCTCGACGGTGGCCATTGGAGAGGGGTCTCACGTTGGGTTACTCCAGGCGATTGCATCTGCGGGGGGAGGGCAGGCCTACACCACTCTCGATGCAAAGAGCATTACGAGAATTTTTACCCAGGACACCCTCATGCACACGGGGCGGATGATTCGAGAGGAGCCGTTTGACGCCGTGATCTCTGAGAAACATCCATTGCTGTCTGGGCTGGACCCATGGGATGCCCCGCCGCTATTGGGGTATATCAAGACGGTAAAAAAGGCGAGTGCGCAGGTGCCGCTAGTGACGGATTTGGGAGATCCGCTCTTGGCGCACTGGCGCTTTGGGCTTGGGAAGGTCACTGCATTCACTTCGGACGCAAAGAGTCGGTGGGCATCGCTTTGGATCAGCCGCTGGTCGTCATTCAATCGGTTCTGGTCGCTGGTTTTGCGCGAAACTGCGCGTGCTCCGCAGGGGCGGCGCATGGATTTGGCAGGCGTGATGGAGGGGGGGCGGGTTCAAGTATCCGTGGATCTTTTGGAGGATTCCGGCACTCGAGCCAACGACGCAATGGTCCAAGCGAAGGTGTTTTTTGTCGGCGCGGATGCCCTGGCGGCTCCACTGGAGAGTCAATCGCAGCTTTCGTTGAGCCAGTCCTCTCCTGGGCTCTATGAAGGCAGTTTTAAACCGGAAAAACCGGGCATCTACCTTATTCAGGCACAGGCTGGTTCGGAGATGGTCTCCACGGGGGTGGTTTTTCAGCCGTCCAGCGAGGTCAGTCTTGGGACGGTGGACGAGGAGGCACTACGTCATGCATCAGCGGCAACAGGAGGGCGCGTCCTTCAGTTGGGAGAGCAACCTGTGCTGGAGCAGGTGAAGTCGTCTGAATACGTGGAACTCTGGCCAGCGCTGATTGCGGGACTGATCGGAATTTTTCTTTTGGATACGGTGGTCCGACGCTGGGAGCATGTGCAGGGGCTTTGGCAGGCGCTGGCAATTGGGAAGGGACGCTAGTCGAGCCAGATCCCTTGCTCGTCGCAGTAATCGTAAAGGTCGTCGAGCAGGTGATTTGCTGTATCAAGGTCTAACGCAGCGGCAAAGCACCCGAGCTGTTGGAAGTCATCGAACAGTGTCGGGTAGGTTTGAAGTGTAGCCGCTATCTTTTGCATGGAGCGCATGACGCTGGCTGGATCTGAGGATAAGGTGAAATGGTTTTTGACCTTCACACGGGTCTTCCAGCGGGATGAAGGGTGGGTATTGTCGGCGTCTGGGTGCAAGATTTTCATTGGAGGAGTGGGAACAAGGTGTTCACCCTGTTCTACCAGAAATGGCCTCCAACGTTTCTGACAAACTTAAAATTGTTCTCCGATCGTCGCCTTTTCACCTTTAGCTCGGCGGATTCCTGCACAGATCCACCAGATCGGATTGATGAAGAGTGCCAGCAAGAGTGCTTTATTGAGGATGAACGAGAGATTCGTCAGCAAGGTCACTGTCTCATGGAAGGCGATCAGTCCGATCCCAAACAGTGCGGCTGCACGGCGGTTTCTCAGCCCAAGGAAAGCAAAGAGTTCAAGAGGCAGGGCGATCCCAAAGAGGAACTGGCAGGCGAGCGGGTGTTCCATCAGCACCTGCGGCAGCCAATCCATTTTTAGTGCAGATGGATCGAGTCTGTCGTGATACTCCATTCCGTTGTTTTTGAGCAGGTGGAGTGAAAAATACTGCGCATTGGCAAACCAGAGCCCGTGGGAATTGACCACTTTGGTGATCGCTGAGACGACATAGGCCGCAGCAAGACCTTGGCGCGCCCAGCTCATCTCTCGCCTCCCGTGATCAAGACTGCCCCACACCCAACTTTGACTGTGACCCCGGATACGGCTGTAAATCCCAGCCAACCACAGCATCAAAAGCACCAGGTGCAGGCCCTGTGCGGTGTGGCCAATGGAACCTTGTGAGTTATTCAGCGTCGCAGCAGCCAGTCCGAACAACGTCGGGATCGCTAGTGACCACTCGGATGCCACACCAATTGCATAGAGGACCAGCGAGATGGCGGTGAGCAAACGTAACGGACCTTCTACTGCGTCGTTGGAGAGAAAAGTGAGGTCAAACCATGTAGCAAAACCGTTTGGGTGAGGCTGGGTCGCATAGGTGATGTCGGCCCCAAAGGCGTTGTGAAGGATTGCATGCAGCGCAGCCGCAGGCTGATTCCAGAAACCGATCCACCCGGTGTGGGTGTCCCAAATCAGCAAGGCTAAAAACACCCTCAGAAGCACTACTTCCCAGTGGGGCATCTTAAAATCTTCGAGGCGAAACCAATACGACAGGCAGCGTCTCAACAGACCTGGGCGTTCGAGTGAGGAAGGATTCATGGCAGCGAGAGGGCTCCTTCCAATTGGGTAGTTTGTTTAACGTGGCCATCTTCAAATACGATGTCCACTCGGTGCAGTCGGAGGCCTTTGGTGCCAGTGAGTTGCGTCTTGTCAGGGGTGTTATCCACCAGCCACTGAAGCACCGTTTTGGCTGCCTCTGCGCGGATCTCTGGCGGTAAATCGGCCTTTTTGATCTTGCCTCCGTGCGCTTTTTTGGCGTCGTTGAGCTTGCGGTCATAGACCTTTTTGACGTCGGATGGCGCTCGTCCAAAGAGAGGGCCCATCCGCAGATCCTGGTCAGATTCATCAGTCACGTAGACAAAGTACGTGGCAGGTTCAAAACTGGAGTACATTGGGAAGTTTGAAAACGGATAAAACTCCCCAGGCTTGTCTGTGCGCGCCGTCAGGGCGGGGATGACAATGGCCATCAGCAGCACAAGTATCCAGTGCACTTTAAATGGCAGCTTTTTGAGCAATTGATTCATTTGCGGCATCTCCTATCGGGGTTGGGGCTCCTTCGGCCTATTGCTGCATTTCCGCGCCGAAAGCAACCCAAAGGCACGCCATTTGAGCTGACGACGCCAAGGATGCTACAATTTGTGACAGGATTAGATCAAGTCGAGGCGGTTTCATTTTGCCATTCGAGGCACTTGCACAGTGCCCAAAGCGCTGCCATCAACTGCCCATGGAATTTTCTAATGTGACGGCGGTCGCGAAAGCGAATGTATATTTTGACGGGAAGGTGGTGAGCCACACGATCCTCCTCAGTGAGGGTGAGAAGAAGACGTTAGGTCTCATTTACCCAGGCTCCTACCACTTCGGCACCGATGCGTCCGAATTGATGGAGATCAGTGATGGCCTCTGCACAGTGAAACTCGATGGTGCCAGCGACTGGAATGAATATGCGGCTGGTGAAGCTTTTGAGGTGCCAGCGACTTCCGGTTTCACCATCAGAGTGGACGAGGGCATTTGCCAATACGTCTGCTCGTTTTTGCCGTGAGGCAAAGCCTGCGGCCGAAAAAGAGGGCGGATGCCGCAGTGGACATCCGCCCTCGAACACGTTAGGTAACCAACAGCCATACTGGCGACCAACGAAACTTAGAGCAAAAACGGGCGATAGGTTAGATTCGCTATCTGTGGTATATTCGCATACTTTTTCTAGTAGTGGTCATGGTTGCGTAAGTGAGTTGTAAAATAATTGTCAGATCCGCTGGTTATTGTCGTTCCGAGTTGTATGCTTTTTGTAACCGTTACCTGCCCGAGTTGTTTTGAGGCTTTCGACGTCGCAAGCCCATCACTGGACGAGTTGCCCTGCGACATGGACTACGACTGCGAAATTTGCTGCCGCCCCTTGCGCATCTACATCGAGGAGGTTGACGGCGATGTTGCTGGAACAGCTTATGGACTGGGCGATAGCGGTCCGTGGGGCTAATCTGGCGGGAAAACTGAGGTGAGTTCCGGACTATGCGGCGTTTAACGTCGCTGCGGCGGCATCCTCGCCCTTGAAGTCCAGCTCTGCCTCAACGCGGAGGTTTTCGACGATGTAGGTCTGCCGGTCAGGGGTATTTTTGCCCATATAAAAGGTCAGCAACTCTTTGATGGTCCGATGCTCCGGCATCATGACGGGTTCGAGGCGAATTTTGGGACCAATGAAGTGTTTGAACTCATCGGTATTGATTTCACCCAGACCCTTGAAGCGGGTGATTTCGGCGTTTTTGCCCAATTTGTGGATGGCTCGCTGCCGTTCGTCGTCACTATAGCAGTAGAGCGTTTCCTTTTTGTTGCGGACGCGAAACAGTGGCGTCTGAAGAATATAGAGATGGTTATTGCGGATCAGTTCGGGGAAGAACTGGAGAAAAAAGGTGATCATCAGGAGTCTGATGTGCATCCCATCCACGTCTGCATCGGTGGCCAGGACGATTTTATTGTAACGGAGATCCTCCAG
>CAZCAL010000333.1:0-1550 GCA_964496625.1 uncultured Verrucomicrobiaceae bacterium
AGCCTCCTCGTCAGCCTTTCCCTTTCCGCACTGTCCACTGCTTCCTGCAATGCCGCAGATGATTTAAAGAAGATCGCCTCCGCTCTTGATGGCTACCGTTTTGAGTTCCCGTGCCGCGATCCGATGCCGGAGAATCCCAAGCCGGGTGCCGATGGTATCTCCGCACGAATGACGGACGATCCTGCGACCAATGACAAGTTCACCGACGTGAAGAAATTCGGTGGCGAGGCTGGCAAACGCTACAAAGTCACTCTCCGCGTGCGTGGAGTCGTCGAGCCGATGATGTATAAAGAGGGCCAGCAAGTAGGGGAACGCTTCTACATCGGCGGGACGCCAAACAACGCCACTTACAACATCTACAAACTCAGCGTCTCTTCACCAGCCCAGCACTTCTTCTTCAACCGAGAAGACAAAGTCGGCCACCGCATCTTCACCATCGACTACACCGCCACCATCGAAATCGAAGGAGGGGCGACCCTCACCCTCCACGGCGATGGCCAAAACGGGCACATGATCACCAACTTTGCGAAGCTCGTGGTGCCCGAAATTGCGCCTGCTCCGCAGCCATACAATGGCCAGTTCATTCAGCTCAATGTGGTGGATGTTGCTGAGATCAAGTAGGCAACTGGTTTGGTGAGTGCTGGGCAAGTTAAGGTGAACGTCAGGAACCGCTGCTCCCGCCCAGCATTCAACCCTTCCCGTTAACTAGGCCAACGCACTCGCCAAACGGCTGAACACTTCTGCCATTCGCCAACGTTCCCATCGCTCACGACAATTTTAATTGCCCCAATCTCTATGCACCTTCGCTCCATCTTCTGTCTATCCCTCATGGCGTTCGCGTATCCTGCTCTTGCTCAGAACACCAAGAAGGAAAAGAAGCCTGATCGACCAACGCCACCCACGCGGCCGTTTGATGCACCCAGTGCGCCGAAGTTCACGCGGTTGGATGGCAAGCCGGGTGTGAATCCGCCGGTAGATGTGAATGGTGACTTTGTGGTGGGGCCTGACTATGCGCCTGCACCTGAAACGAAGGTTGTTGAAGGTGTACCGCAGGGGGTGGTAACGCAGTTTGTGATGGAGTCAAAGGACTGCAAGCTTTTCAATCCTGGAATTGCGCGCGATGAGTTTGGCACGGTGGATCCGAAGAATCCGAAGACCTTGATCGTTGAGACACATCCGATTGATTACCAGCGGTTCATCACCGTCTATGTTCCTGCGCAGTATGCGGCTGGCACGGAGGCTCCGTTCATCGTTATTCACGATGGGCCGCGCGGGAAGCCGGACATGGCGGTCCCGCACATCCTTGACAACCTCATTGCTCAGAAGCGAGTGCCGGCGATGGTGGCTATCTTCATCTCCAGTGGTGGTGGTGATGCTCAAGGCCATGAGAGAGGGCGCGAATACGACACGATGTCGGGACTTTTTGCGCAGTTCATCGAAGAGGAAGTGCTGCCTTTGGTGGAGAAAAATTCCAGTGTGAAGCTGACCAAAGACCCTGAGGGGCGCGCTACGATGGGGAGTAGTTCCGGTGGGTCGGCGGCGCTGGCGAT
>CAZCAL010000333.1:1560-5684 GCA_964496625.1 uncultured Verrucomicrobiaceae bacterium
GCTGGCGATGGCTTGGTATCGCACGGATCTTTACCATCGTGTGCTTGCGACGTCCGGCACCTTTGTCAATCAGCAGTGGCCCTTCAATCCAGAGACGCCAGATGGAGCCTGGGGTTTCCACAACAAGATTATCCCCGAAAGCCCAGTGAAGCCCCTGCGCATCTGGCTAGCAGTCGGTGATCGGGATAACTACAACCCTAATGTCATGCGCGACGATATGCACGACTGGGTAGAAGCGAATCATCGCATGGCCAAGGTGCTGAAGGAAAAGGGCTACAACTACCAATATGTCTTCTGCCTCAACTGTGGCCACGGCATCGGCCCTGCCAAGCCACAATTGTTGCCGAACGCGTTGGAGTGGCTGTGGAGGGGATATGGGGTAGGGAAGTAGGAATCCAAGATTTGAGACCTCATCGGCAACCTCAGCTGTTGCTCGAACTTGCCACATCGGACACACGAATTGCTGACATGCTGAGTTTAGCGCTGACGTTTGAGGTGTCTCCATGAGGTATTCTCTATTTCCTGTACTAGTTGCGATCCTGTTCAGCTCAACGTTTGTGGCTTCGGCTGCTGAGGCTAGGCGGAATGTCCTTTTTATCCTGACGGAGGATCAGGGGCCGCAGATGGGTGCGCTGGAAACGGCCGGGCTATTGACGCCGAGGATGGATGAGCTTGCTGCGGCGGGCACGCTGTTCCGTAGAGCCTATGTGGCGTATCCTGTTTGTTCTGCGTCGAAGGCGGCGATCTACACCTCGTTGCACAATCATACGAATGGTCTGCTGAACAATACGGCGAACTATCATAAGCCTGCCTCCAGACTGACCGATGCGGAGAAAAATCGGGAGGTGTATCGATTGAACTACATCCATGGTGCAACGCAGACGCTGGTCGAGAGGTTGAAAAATGCGGGGTATTATCAGGGGGTGACACACAAGCTGCATGTGGCGCCAGTGGAGCGGTTTCCGTATGATGAGTTCGTGGTGCACAGCGATGGTAAATCTGCGGCGGACTTCTTTCGACGTGCCAAATCGACAGGCAAGCCGTGGCATTTGTTCTTCAATATTGCGGTGTCGCATCGACCATTCCCGAACAGCGACAAGGTCAAAATTCGTGTGAATCCCGCGGAGGTGAAACTGCCAGCTTTCCTGCCTGATACACCTACATTACGCAAAGATTGGTCGGAATACTTGGCCGCGATTGAGGAAGCGGATCGATATGTTGGTGAGGCGCTCACTGCGCTGCATGAGTCGGGAATGGAGGAGAACACCGTGGTGGTGTTGATGGGCGATCACGGGCCATGTTATGCTCATGGGAAGATGAGCCTCTACGATCTTGGGCTGCGGGTGCCGTTGGTGATTCGTGCGCCGGGACTTAAATCAGGGGTCGTGAGTGATTCACCTGTGAGCGAGTTGGACTTGATGCCGACCTTGCTGGAGTTATTGGGACTCAAGCCTGCGGTGAAGACTCACGGGGTCTCTTTGACTTCCATCCTGAATGGCAATGAGGATGCGAGGCCGCGGGCTTATGCGTTTGCGGAGATCTCGGATCGGGGGCCGTTGCCGAATGATGGAATGCAGGAGAGGTGCGTCACGGATGGACGGTGGTCGATGATCTATCGGGAGAAGACGGAGACGAATTGGCGGCAGGTGCAGGCCGATAACAAGTTTTGGAAACCATGGGGAAATCGCGCCTATGACGAGACTCTTCGGGTAAAGGATCAGTTTCCAGAAGCGTTTCGAATATTAGCGGAAATGGACCCGCAAAATCTCGGTGCCAAAGTGCCAACGCTGGAGCTTTACGACATGGAAAGCGATCCTGATCAGATGCACAATCTTGCTAACGATGCAGCACACAGTTCGGCTCGTGATCGGCTATACGCTGCTCTGTTGAAGTGGGTGCGTGACACCGAGGACTCCTCTGCCAAACCGCCAGACACCCCCCCAAACTAAATCTCACCGATGAGTTCCAGACTTCGTCGGCCTAGATATCGTCTGCTGGGAAAGGATCGTTGCCAAGTTGTGGCATGCTCTGACGACCAGCGTTGGTTCTGTCGTTGAAATTTTACTTCGGGTGCCATTCGCTGAATCGGACACAGAGTTTGCTGAGATGTTTGGACGGCACAGTTCGTTTCAATGGGGTCCATGGGTCCATCCTTTCCTCTTTTATTCCTTCTCTTCTGTTTGTCCCTGTCATGTGCAGCGGATGAATCGTTTCTGCTCTGGCCTGGGCAGCCTCCGCAGTTTCTCGAAAATGCGCCGCAGGAGGTAGTGACCGAAACGGGGGCAATTCGCAATGTGTCAGTGCCCGCCCTTACCGTGTTCGCCGCGACGGTGGAGAAACGAAATGGCATGGGGATCATCATCTGTGCAGGTGGGGGATATGGGAGCTTGGATTGGCGGACGCATGTGGAGTATGCAGCCCAAGTTTTTAATCCTTTAGGGGTGACGGTGTTTGGGCTGAAATATCGGCTGCGACCTCCGCACAAGCTGGATAATGCGGGTATCCAGGCACTGACGCTACTGGATGCAAAGCGTGCTGTTCGGTTGGTGCGTGCACGCGCTGCACAGTGGGGTATTGATCCACATAAGATCGGGATAGCGGGGTATTCTGCGGGTGCGAATTTGGCGATGAATCTGGCGGCGAATTTTGATGCTGGAACTCTGGGCAGCGGCGATGAGATCGAAGTGCAGAGCAGTCGTCCCGATTTCGCAGTGGGCTGTGCCACTTGGCACTGGCGGCAGAAGAATTCGCCCTTCAAATTTGGCAAGGATGCACCGCCAGTGTTTCTCGTTCACGCCACCAACGACGGTATCACGGGTGGGGCACCGATTGAGTTACCTCGGCAAATCAAGGCTGACCTGGAAAAGCTCGGTGTGCCTGTAAAGATGCTGGAGTTTGATGAGGGAGCGCATGGCGTTGGTAATCTCATTCCGCAACGGGTGGCTCACCACTTCCCCCCAGCCCAGTGGCCGCAGTTGCTGCTGGAATGGTTGGCATCGTCACTGACCTCCCGATTTTAGCAATCTTGTCAGCAGCCCGTCAAATTCATCATGCGCTTACCCATCCTATCAGTCGCTCTTCTCTTTGCCGTCTCTTTGTCAAATTCGGCGGGTGAGACCAAGCCAAATATTATCCTCATTTACAGCGATGATCATGGCTTTGCCGATCTCGGTGCCCAGGGGGTGGATAAGGATATCCGCACCCCGAATCTGGATGCGCTGGCGGCAGATGGCGTGCGTTTCACTCATGGGTATGTTAGCGCACCGCAGTGCGTGCCATCACGTGCGGGTGTGATCACGGGTCGCTATCAACAACGGTGCGGGGTAGAGGATAATACAATGGGGCCGCTGCCGTTGGCGGAGGTGACGATCGCTGAGCGTCTAAAACCTGCTGGCTATGTTTCTTGTCAGGTCGGAAAGTGGCATTTGGAGCCGACAAAGAAGGGCGGAGGTGGGCAAGAGGCGAGGGCGTTTCTGCCTCTGGGGCAGGGGTTTGACGAATACTTCACGGGCCCGATGAACACCTTCATTGCTTCGCACGATTTAGCGGGTAACAAGCTGGCGAATGCTCCACAATCCCTGTCAGATAAGCGCTTTCGCTGCGTGTGGCAGGCGGATGCGGCGATCTCGTTTGTTGATCGTCACGCGCATGATCCGTTCTTCCTCTATCTGGCCTTCTTTACGCCGCATGTGCCGTTGGAATCACCGGAGCCGTGGTTTTCTAAGACGCCTGAAACACTGCCCAAGGAGCGTCGCCAAGCTTTGGCAATGATCGCAGCGATGGATGACGGCATCGGCCGGTTGCGCGCTAAACTGCGTGAACAGGGCAATGAGAAGAATACGGTTATCTTTTTCATTGGCGACAATGGCGCACCGACGAAGGACGGAGCCTGGGATGGCTCGCTGAATCTGCCCTTGGTTGGCGAGAAGGGGATGCTCACTGATGGCGGGGTGCGGGTGCCGTTTTTGGCTGCTTGGCCGGGGACGCTGCCGGCAGGTGTGACGTATGATAAACCTGTGATCAATCTCGATGTTGCAGCGACTGCGAATGCGCTGGCGGGATTGCCAGATGACGAAAAATTGGACGGGGTGAACCTCGTGCCGTTTGTCACCGGCAAGGAGTTG
>CAZCAL010000334.1:0-5662 GCA_964496625.1 uncultured Verrucomicrobiaceae bacterium
ATCGATGCGCGAAAGAAATCGATTTTCTTCTGAGCGACAGATGCGTTCTATACGGAGGCGGTTTGGCTTGATATAGCGGAACCCCTTGGCTTCGATATAACCGTGGGTCGCTTCGTGGACTAACGTTGCTGCGTACATATAATGGCTCCATTCCGGGTGCTCAGAGAATTTGAGCCTTCCGAAGTCGACTTTGCAAATCTTGCCAGGGTTGTAGGTGGCGAAAGCTGCCAACTCGGTGTTTACGATGTAATCAATGTGTTCCCTGACACGCTGGTACCTTCGACGATCTGTTCTGGCGATAAGTTCTAGAGCCCGTTTTGTCTCCCCGAAGAAGTCTTGATCGTCATGGTCGTTGAAGTTCACATCGCACAAAGCGATTCCATCGTGAATGGATCGCTTTTTCTCAGCGAGAGTGAGCAAGATCCACAGGTATAGTTTCTTCAAGATGAATCGGACAATCATTTTTTGGTCAACGTCCATAGCCCACGCACTCCTACCAGCTATCGGGGTCGAGCATTGACCGCTGGCCCAGAGTGTCATGGCGCGGCTTGCTCCGGCTGTTTTGGTGAAATGGTGGTTCGGAAGACTTCACTTCGTCGTCTCTTGCTTGAGTTCATCGAAGATTTCAGAGAGCACCTCTCCGAGGGCCGGGGAGTAAGCGAGCTTGCCAAAACGCGGTAGCGGATCCTTCCCGAAAACAATCATGAACTCGCCACAGCCTAAGCAGACCGTGAACAGCAATTCCTTCGTGCCACCATCCAGTTGCAGGATGAAGTCTTCATGAAACCCGCACAGATACGGGGCGCCGTAGTTCTCGAACTTGTTCAACTCACGTACAAGGCGATGTGCCAGTGCGTAGGGCACCTCGTGAAACACGGGTTTCGCTTCCTGGATACTGAGAGCTGCCTGAATGCGCACGGGCTCCCTCAATAATTGGAGGGCTCCGGCGGGTGCAAACATTAGCTCAAGAGTAGTCTCGTCTCCGCCATATTCCTTGCGCGCCTGCTCCAAAGTCATGAACGAGGATTCGATAGGCTCTCCACGCTCCTTGGCCTTTCGCTCGATATCGAGTCGGCTTTCCTTGCAGCTAGTCATGCCCATCAGTAAAACTGCCATTATTGCGGTTGGTGCGTGCATGGTCGGGTGTTCGTGGAACGTCAGAGCGTAGATTCCCCTAACTGCTTGGGCGAGCATTGAACGAGGGGTCGGGGTTTAAGTGATGGGAACTCATCGCTAACAAGGTAGCTAGTTTGGGATGCCTTCCACGGCTCGTTCGCTGCTTCTTCTGCGGTGCGCTTCCGACCTGTCTAGTGCCTCCGAATCGCGGCCAATGGATCCGCAGCCCGCGATGGTCGAGCCTCCATCAAGGATGGGATACCACTCGGAATCGAGGTCAAGCTCTCCAATCAGGTCCAGACAACTCTCCGATGGACCAGAAGGAACGATTGGCATCGGTGGAGGCTTCATTTTTTGAGAGAGCAGAACTATTCGTGTGATGCGATATAGGCACGGCCGATATTTTTCCCGCCTTTGGATGACGAGACTGAGGCCCGTAGGTGGGTGGGTCAAGGGTTTCGTACTGGACGGGTGAGTTTTGGGTGCGCTTGGGCGCCCAGCGTCCGAAGGCTTTCCCTCGACGTCTGAAGACTATCCACTGACGTGGGAAAGCGGGGAAGCCGGAATTCACCACTTGGATTTGGCGTGTGCGACCTCGGAGACGTCGATTCCGAATGCGGAAGCGTCCTTGCCGGGTCTGCGGTTCAAAGTCGGTAGTCCAACCTGGAGTCGGGAAGTCGCGACCTTGTAGATTCCGGCAATGTTTGAGTGTCTTGGGGCAAACCGAAAACCCGGGCCAGATCTTGAGGGATCCGGCCCGGGGGCGTCTGGGTCAGGGTTCATACCAGGGGTTCGGCTTGTACAGGCCCTGGAAGCAGGGGTCACGCAGGTAATCCAGCTTTTTGCAGCGCACCCACTCGCCGCCCTGCCGCAGGATGATCTGCTCATCAGGGCGCAGGCGCAGGATGTCCTCCGCCTGCACTTCTTTGCCGAATAGCTCCGCCAACTGCCGGGCCACGAAGTGGTTGCTGGGCTGGAAGAGTTGCAGCTCACCCGCATTGTTCACCATCGTCTCCCAGTCGTTGGGGTACAGTTTCTTCAACTGCTGGAGGTCCTGAAGGTAAATGGAAACCTTTACGCCGTAACCGCGCAGGAGAGTAAAGGCAGTGCTCAGTTGCGTGAGTGTGCCAATGGCGGCGACTTCATCCACCCAAAATCCAGTTTGGGTCTTCGGCATTTTCTTTCGAGACATCGCCACGGAGAAGAGCGTGCTGAGCCAACTGCGCAGTAGCAACCCATGGGAGTGCAGGCGCGTCACGGGCAGGATGAGGAAAATGGTCATAGGCTCACCTTGGCGAAAGGCCTCCAGGTCAAAGCTAGTGCTGTCCAGTGCCTTGACGACATTGGGATCTGCCATGAGGCGCAGGTGTTGCTGCGCAGTGGTGAGGATACCGCTACGAGTGATTTCTGCGGTGCTCAAGAAATTGGCAATGCAGGTGCGCGCCATGTCCGGCATTTTCTTGCCTGCTGTGTCCAAAAGCACGGCGAGGGAGTAAACCACATCGTCGCACATCAGTAGTTCGCGCAGACGACCAAAGGTGCGCTTCTCTGGGGGTTCGCAGGCCAACATGTAGCAGGTGACTGCACTGATGAGGTTGTCGCCATTGTTATCCCAGAATGGATCTTTGAGAGAGCCAGTGTGATCTGGGTGAAGGAGGCTGGGTGCGGCCATCGCAAACTCTTCTGGCGAATCACCGGAAAATTCGATGGTGTCAAGGGGGTTCAGAGTGTCCGGAGTCTTACTCACCACCTTGAATGGGTCCAGGTAGATCACCTTCTGACCGAGGTCCTTTTCCCGGAATCGTCCTGTGACGGCTGCGGCCTCGCCCTTCGGGTCGATGACCACTGCGGAACCGCGCCAGGTGAGTAGGTGTGGGATGAGGCTATTGCGGCCTTTGCCACTGCCGGTCTTGGCGATGCAGAGGCTGTGGGATTCACGGTTCGCCTCCCAGACTGCATCGAGGCGAGGGCTGGGGTTAGGCAGTGTGGGTTCGGCTTCCGCTGCATGGAAGCCGATAGGCCGACTCGGCGGCTTGATTTCGTTCCAGCCAAGCAGGAGATGGCCAGCGTTGATGCCACGCATGAGCGTGGACTTCGAAGGGTAGTATGGCTTGCGACGTGAGGACATGATGAGTGAGTATGAAGAGAGAATCAGGGAACGGTGATGGGCGAAAAAAGGCGACGACACCGCGGATGCCGGCCGCGCTTTGGCGCTTGGCCCGAAGTGGATCACAACTTTCTGAATAGGCCAAGACCAGCCGCTTCTGTGACAACAACTGTGTCTCGATCTCCAATTTTGGTCAGGAATTCACCTTCGGTGATTTGAAGCGGAAAAATTCACCTGAGGTAACTTCTGGTGAGTGCCACCTATAAGCATTGACAATTTCGTCACGATTTGGTGGACTCGACCCCCCATCCACCACCTCCATGTTTGACCCCGATCTTTCGGCGCAGATTCAGAAGCTCTTTTTCAAGGAGAAGATCAACCTCAACCAATTCTGGGCCATGGCAACTTTGGCGGCAAAGGGCCAGTTAGCCCCATCGTCAGGGAAGCCGAATCGCGAGGCCATCAAGAGTGCCCGGAGAAGTGTGGAGACCTTGGGCAATGCGCTTGGTTTTGACCTCCTCACAGAGGCCAATGGTGACGATGACTGCGATACAAAGCTGACGCAAGCTGGCCTGGAAATGTTGGGCGCGGCGATGCGATTCTTTGAAGAAGTAAACAGCATCTACATGGCCAAGCAGAACCATGGCAGATCCGTCCGCATCGGTAGCAGCGCCACGCTGCTACACTGGCTGGTCCTGCCACAGATCGAGGCCATCCAGGCCTGCACGGCTGGGTTTGATACCTCGCGGCAGCCAGAGCTGAGCTTCTGCCAGATCGAGCGGGACCAGGTGCGCAGCGGGCTCGCTACGCAGAGGCTGCACATGGCCATTCTGCGTGGAGATGGCGATATTTCTGCTGACAGCATTGACGAAAAATGCTCATGCAGTGGTGTCGCTATGTTGGGGGAATGGGCGCAGCTCTCTGACGGAGAGTATGACGCCTGGTATCGCAGTGATCAGAATCCATTCCGCGTCATGAAAGCGAATGGCCATCTGCGTCTTTCCGTGAAGCTCGGCAGCTATCGCTACGTCATGGGCATGAGGCCGGATCGTTGGAAGCAAGTGAAGAAGGACGCTGAACGCGATGGTGAAAAGTGGCAGTCCAAATTGAAGCTAGCGCTTTGTACGAATCATAGCTCGCTCAGAGCCCGCCTGATGAGCCTGGAAAAGGACGACGGTCTCCACGTCAGCCTGCGGACAGACACGTGGGTGGAGTCTGCCCAACTGGCGCTGCATGGTAAGTGTGCCACGGTGCTGCCTTCCATCGCAAACCTCCCAAAGCTGGGTCTGCAACACATCTCGAATCTCCCTGCGCTCCAGCCGGAGGAAGTACTGCTTATCTTTAACCCATCCGTTCTGCGCGTGAAGCTCTTCCGCCAGATGCTCCACGCAATGGCCGTCACGCTGAGCAGCGCACTCGAGATGGCGGAGCCTCAGCGGGATGTCCCCGCCAAATAGCACGGAACCGATCTTGCAAACCCGGTCATGGCGGGTGTAAAGCTCGGCATCCATGCAAACCCGCCCCATCACCACCGCAGATCTCCGCAGTTCCGTCATTGCCGTCCCACCGCTTTGCCGCAAGGCAGATCTGTCCTTGGCTGACGAGGAAAACACGAAGCTCATCCGCCACATGGAAGCAGGTGGCATTCGCACCTTGCTGTATGGCGGCAATGCGAACCTCTACAACATCGCTCCTTCGGAGTATCCAAAGCTCCTCGAATATCTTGCCACCGCCGCTGCTGAAGACACCTTGGTCGTGCCCTCCGTTGGGCCACTCTACGGCACCATCATCGATCAGGCAGCGATGTTGCGCGAATTTCGCTTCCCGACGGCGATGATCCTGCCGACACTGTTCCCCTCCAAGCCCGCAGGCGTCGCCACAGCGGTGCGTCATTTTGTGGAACGCAGCGGTATTCCTGCCGTCCTTTACATCAAAGAAGAAGGTTACGTCACCCCGGAGATCGCCGCTGAACTCGTCAATGACGGCCTCATCTCCTGGATCAAATATGCAATCGTGCGTCCAGATCCGAAACAGGACGCATTTCTCAGCAAACTGATGCAGCTCGTTAGCAGAGACATCATCGTCAGTGGTATTGGCGAGCAGCCAGCCATCATCCACACCCAGGACTTCGGTTGCGCTGGGTTCACCGCTGGTTGTGTGTGCGTTGCCCCGGCGGTCTCCACCGCCATGCTGCGCGCCCTCACTGCGGGTGATTTGGCGGAGGCAGACCGCTTGCGCCAGATCTGCACGCCACTGGAAGATCTCCGCAATGCCCACAGCCCCATCCAAGTGCTGCACCACGCTGTCGCGCTCGCAGGCATCGCCGATACGGGACCGTTTCTCCCACTGCTCACCGAACTCCCAGCAAACCTCTTGCCGCCGATTGAGGCCGCAGCAAAGGCGTTGTTGGCAGCGAATAGCGAGATCATCCTCGCGTAG
>CAZCAL010000335.1:0-3004 GCA_964496625.1 uncultured Verrucomicrobiaceae bacterium
GCGTGTCAAAGCCATGGCGCTGGCGATCTTCACCTTCGCTATCTTCACCGGGCTCTGTGCCTTCGCTAAGGAAGCCTGGCAATTCGCCGCTTTGCGTTTCATCGCATCCCTGGGTATGGGTGGGGAATGGGCGCTCGGGGTCGCCTTGGTTAATGAAATCTGGGGCGGCAAAAACCGCGCTTGGATTGCAGGGCTGATCGGCGCTGCATCCAACGTGGGCTTTTTGCTGACGGGAGTGCTGAGCCTCTATCTGAACGCCAGTCTTGTGACCATCACGGGATGGATTCACAGCATCGGGATCAGCCAAGAATGGGCAGACTATCTCCTGCACAATCGGGGTTGGAGATTCCTCGCTGTCAGCGGTGCCGCGCCTGCTCTGATCAATTTCTTCATCCTGATCTTCGTCCCAGAATCCCACAAGTGGGAGGAAGAGAAGAAATCCGGCAGCACCTCGCATTGGGCCACCCGCGATCTCATCGGCGTCCTCGTGGCAGCAATCGCCGCGCTGGGAATCATCGCCATCTGGACACCGCAAGTCCTCGACAAAGTCGGCAATTTCGTCGCCCTGCCTGTCACCGTAGTCGGCCTCGGGATCGCACTCTGGGGTTACCTGCACCCTGTCCGCAGCTACATGACGCGCGCTCACGCAGGTGGCAGCGTCAATACTGAGGACCGCGCGTTTATCATGCGCAATCTGCTGATCGGCGCAGGATTGGCAGCAGTGGCACTGATGGGCACCTGGGGCTCCGCCCAACAGGCCGCCAAGTGGGCATCCTTCCTTTCTCCCGATGGCACCGCATCGAATATCATTGAGTATGTGGTGATCGCCACGGCGCTGGGTGCCATTCTGATCACCATCATCACCCCCTTAGTCGCAGACAAACTGGGCCGCCGCGTCACTTACTTCCTGCTCTGCGTGCTGGCGCTCGGCTCTGCTTTTGTGTTCTTCAAAACCAACCATTCGTACACGGGATCGGAGATGCCACATTGGCTGATGTTCACCGCCTTCATGTTGGGTGGGCTTACCGCCTCATTCTATGGCTTCTTTCCTCTCTACTTCCCGGAGCTCTTTCCTACCAGCGTGCGAGCCACGGGTCAGGGCTTCTGCTTTAATTTTGGTCGCCTCATTGCAGCCATTGGGTCTCTCCAGTTCGTCAATCTGATGACCATGTTTGGATCGGACAAGGCCAAGCAACTCCAAGGCGAAGCTGCTAGGCTCATGCAATTGAACGTCGAAGCGAATGCCTTCACGGTGCTCTCCTGCATCTACGTCGTCGGCATGGTATTGATCTGGTTCGCCCCAGAGACCAAGGGTCACCAGCTGAAGTGAGCCGCTGAAATCAAGTTGCCAATCCTCTGCCCTCAGTCGATACCAGAAAACATGAGCGAGATTTTCAACAAGCTTATCGAGAAACGCCAAGAGCAAATGAAGGCCCGCGAACGGACCCAGCGATTGCTGTTTCTCGGACTGATTGTTGTCGGTGTGCTGGTGGTTGGCTTCATCTTGCTGCGTGGAGATCCCTCCACCCGCCCGGTGAATCCGAACACCGCCTCCATTGATCAACTGGCCACACTCCCTGAGGTAGGTCCAGACATCGCTGCGCGAATCAAAGCTGGCCGACCCTATGCAAAAGCGGATGATCTACTCAACGTCAAAGGCATCGGCCCGAAGACATTGGAGAAGATGAAACCGCGCCTGACTTTCGATAAATAACAGCGAGCCTGTCGCGTAAGTCCCTCAATCGCCGCATAACGCCTCTGATTTTCGCGTTATTCTGAACAAGCCCTAATTTTGAAGAAAATCAGACTTTCCCAAATGATGGTTTCCCTCTACTCTCCGACCGTGAAATCCCCTCTCATGTACGCAAGCCTTTGGATCGGTATCATGCTCAGCACTCAGTCTGGGTGTTCAATGTTTAAGAAAGACGGCTCCACCACGGAAATCGCCGCGGAAGTCCGTAAGCCCCTGCCCACTCAGGCCGGGCAACCTGTCGATCCGCGCCCAAATCCAATGGCAGCTCGGATGAATCAGCCCTCTACCATGCCGAAGGTTCCACCAGCAGGTGCTCGGCTCAGCTACTCCTCCATCCAGACGGACAAGCCGGTCCTAGCGATTACCTTTGATGACGGCCCGCATCCGGTGAACACACCAAAGCTCCTGGAAATCCTCCGTCAGAGGAACATCAAAGCCACCTTCTTCCTGGTCGGTCAAAACGTAAAACAATACCCCGACCTCGTCCGCCGAATCCTGGCGGAAGGTCATGAAATCGGGAATCACACATGGACTCACGCCAGCCTCTCCAGCCTTTCTGATGACGCCGTGCGCAAGGAACTGAAGCGCAGCGACGATGCACTCTTTGAGATTGCCGGCTACCGTCCTCACCTCATGCGCCCACCCTACGGTGCTATCAATACCCGTCTGAAAAACCTGATCTATTCGGAGTTTGGATACCCCTGCATCATGTGGTCCGTCGATCCACAAGACTGGCGCCGTCCAGGGGTGTCAGTGGTGGTAAATCGTCTCGTCAGTGGTGCCAGACCCGGTGCCATTCTCCTCACCCACGACATCCACGCCCCGACCATCGTTGCCGTGCCGCAGGCTTTGGATCAACTTCTAGCCAAGGGCTACCAGTTCGTCACCGTCAGCCAACTCATGAACATTGAGAAGGCCAACATGCCACTCGGCGTGCTCATCCGTCCGGCAAGCGTCGTCAGTGGCGCAGGCTCCTAGAATTGGCCGCATGGCCCCCTTCCCCCTGTCCACTTTGAGTAACGGATGATTGGCGATGACTATTTTCAGCTCCGCACCAGCCTCAGCAATGACCTGATCGCGCTGAGATCCTTGGTTCATGAACTGGGTGCAGAAAAAGAGTCCGTCATCATCCTCGATAATCTCCTCGCCAGCCTGAAGGAGCCGTTTGTTTTCGTCGTCGTCGGCGAGGTTAACGTGGGGAAATCGACCTTTCTCAACGCGCTTTTCGGGCAGGACTTCTCTCGCACAGGC
>CAZCAL010000335.1:3014-5661 GCA_964496625.1 uncultured Verrucomicrobiaceae bacterium
AAACACGGCGATACGCTCCAGACCACGCCCATCACGCCTACGCTGGACGAGGTCAGCATTCCCATCGACTTCCTCAAGGACTTCCACATCGTCGATACGCCCGGCACGAACTCCATCGAAAACGAGCATCAGCAGATTACGGAACGCTTTGTGCCGATCGCAGACCTAGTCATCTTCGTTTTTTCTGCGATGAACCCCTGGGGTGCCTCCGCGTGGCAATTCCTCGAAAAAGTCCACCGTCACTGGATGCGCAACGTCATCTTCGTCCTCCAGCAGAGTGATGTGCGCAGTCCAGAGGAACTCCTGGTCATCACCGACTACATGGCGCAGCTAACCCGGCAGCGCTTTGGCAGAGACTTCCCCATCTTCCCTGTTTCCGCTAAAAAGGCCTACTTGGCACGGAGTTCAGGCATTGATCGAGACAAACTGATGGCGGACAGCGGCTTCCCACCGCTGGAAAATCATATCAGCGGCTCCGTCACTCAAAATGCCACACGCCACACGAAGCTGCTCAATACGTTGCGCATGGCCCTGCAAACCCATGCCCAGTATCGCGAGCGCGTCCAGGCAGCGCTAGATATTGCCCAGGCAAAGGCGGCATTGCTCCAGGAACTCGCCACCGAGCGCCAGCTTCAGGCAGGACGCACGTTGAAAAAAATCGCTCCCGCGCTGGACGCCACAGAGCGGGACTACCATGAATCCGCAGTGCGTGTCGCTGGGCTTGCGAACGAAGCGCTCTCAACCAGCCGTGCGTTTGGGAAAGCTGCGGACGACGATAAAGCGATGACCGATGGAGCCACCAGTGGTCCGAAAAGCCTAGATCACCGCCTTTTTCAGGAACTCCAGCAACACAACACCTCGCGGTGGAGCCAAGTCGGCATCATTCTAGAAGAAGACTACGGCCAGTATTCTCGTTTCCTCAAATCTTTGGGCAAAGACACCCTATTTCTCGCCGCAGAAACCTCCGCAGCCGAGGCCGAATACGAGCAGGACCTCCCACGACGATTCACCTCCCGCATCGACTCCACCATCCGCCGCTTCGTCATCGGATTGAAGCTCGATGACTCCATTGAACCTGGATTGAAGCGTGCCCAAAGACGCGCCCGGTTAGTGCCTTGGCTCATCGCTCCGACACTGATCGCTGCCGGCGTATGTTATTTCTTCGAAGGCCCCTTCACCGGCATCGCCGCACTGGCTGCTGGGTTGCTCATTATTTCCTTCTTCTTTATGCTCACCAAAGCCACTCTGAGCGCCACCCGCAGCCAATTCATCGACAAGTTGGACGATTCCGCTGGGACGCTACGCACCATGCTTGGAGAGCAGGTCACCGAAGATGTCGAGTCCGCCTTCAATCGATTTCTGAACATCCTCACCCCCGCCCAGGAAGAGGCGGCGCAGCGCATCACCCTGCTTTCTGGTCAGATGAAAAAGCTTACCGACCTTGAAGCGTCGTTGCGTAGCATCGCGCAGAACTTAAAACCCGCGCCTCACACGAACTGACGTCCCCAATATCATGCCAGTAGCCACGCCTCCAACCACAGCGCCCACCAGCCCTAGCAAAGGACGTGTGTTTGCTATGCGCCTGCTGAGCACCATCATCCTTTGGTGCCTGCTCTACGCCGCCTGCACTTGGCGAAGCAATGCACTTTTCATCGGCATCAGCGCCTTCTTCGGCCTCGGAACTGCAGCGGAGTACTTCCGACTGCTGAAGCATGAGAAAGGCACGGCAGCCTACCGCGCACTTGGTTTTGGAATCGCCGTCGCTTGGTGGGCCGTGACTATCTATTATCTCATCAGCCAGCAAAAAGGCCCACCGATCTGGCTGGATGTGGGCGCGATTACCGTCGCTGTCCAAGGCAGCTTTTTCTTGGCGTATCGCACCTCATTGGAAGGCACGCTCACCTTACAGAGGATCTTTTCCACGGTTTTTGGCGTCATCTACACCGTTGTCTTTTATGGCTTCCTCGTGAGGATTCAATTCTCCCCACCCGGCGGTGGCGACGGCCTTGTACTGCTGCTCTTCGTTGTCATGGTCACGAAGTTCTCCGACATGGGTGCGTATGGCTTCGGCGTCATCTTCGGCAAACACAAAATGATCCCCCACATCAGCCCCGCCAAAAGCTGGGAGGGCCTGTTCGGCGCCTTTGCTGGAGCATTCCTTGCTGGTTCCATCGTCTTGTGGCTCGGCCTCGCGCATCTTGATCCCATCAATTGGAAGACCGGTCTCATCATCATCCCCGTCCTCTGTGCACTCGGGGTCGCGGGAGACCTTGCAGAGTCCGTCCTGAAGCGCTGCTTCGCCATCAAAGACTCCGGCCACTCTCTGCCGGGGATTGGCGGCATCCTGGATCTGACAGACAGCCTGCTCTTTACCGCGCCCGTGTTTTACTACTACCTGCAGGGCCTCGAAGCAGCCTAACCGCCCCTCTTCATCATGCGAAAAAAAGTCATCCTTCTCGGTTCCACTGGCTCCATCGGAACCAGCGCGCTGAAGGTGGCCCAGGACCTGCCGGATCGCATGGAGATCGTAGGTCTCGCCGCTTGCCGTAGCACGGATGCCTTACTGTCCCAGGCACGTGAAACGGGAGTCAAAAACATCGCTCTGACCGATGATGAGGCCGCCTCCACCGCGAGCACCCAACTTCCT
>CAZCAL010000336.1:0-1408 GCA_964496625.1 uncultured Verrucomicrobiaceae bacterium
TAGCACAAGAGTATGGAGTATGGCACAAGCTGCTGTTCGGCACAGACTTTCCCTTTACCACAGTGAATGCGTCCGTGGCCGGTCTTCGAGACCTTAACAGGATGCTAGAGGGAACTCAATTGCCAAGACTCGATACCGCGCAGATCGAACGCTTGATTCACCGCGATAGCCTAAGTCTTTTGAGGTTAGAATAAGCAGTTTACTTACACGTCGGCTTCTGAAATAAAAGTTTTCGGGCAAATCCACATTTATTTGCAACATCAATAATTAAACTATTGTCCCAGTATTGTTTTTTATCGACGGAAGCACTGCGAATAGGATATCACGGCGGTCTGCGTGACAGCTGACTAAGGCAAGCTTGATTCACGCGGGCGTGTTACCAAACAATTAATCGCAATTCCGTCCAAACTATGAAAACTCGATATTTCTACGTGCTGGCTATGGTAATGGTGTGCTTCGGTTCAATTGTGTCCGCAGCCACTCCCACACGACCGAATGGTCTGACGGAGGAAGAATGGCAAATGGTTCTCAAGTTTAGAGAAAGCAAAGTAGCAACCTCGTCGGCAGCCGCTCAAGTTTCGCCCTCTGCTACAGTCAATCCCTCTCCATCGGCTGTCGCTACCCCGCCCAAATCGATCCAATCACTTGCGAACCGTGCTGCCGATCAGTCCTGGAGGAATCGCTTCGTTCTCGTTTACCGCAATAATACGCAACGCTACATCTTTGGTGATGACCCTTCGAAAAACCTGGAGCTTGGCTCCGATCTATATGTGGGCGACAGGGACCGTTTTCGCAGCTTCCTGGGTGCCGTTAGATTGCGCGACAGTTTGGACGGTATTAAGGGGGCTTATCCAGTCCTTGATGATCGCCCAGGTGTGTTATACAACGCAGCAGAGAACGTCCAAGCACAGGAGGAAGACTCACCCGCAACGCTGGGCTGGACACGGGATGAGATCGCAGACACAGAGACCTGGAAGGGAAAAGGGGTTTTCTATTTACCGGTCGCATTCATCGGGAACGATGCAAATCCTCTCAGCAGCGGCTTTCATCTGCTCGGTTATCGGAATAATTGGAATTTGTTTTACCCCGCCGTCCGCTATGAACGTGATTCATCCAAAGACGGAACAGACAGCGAGATCAATACCCTTGATTTTCTAGTTGGCGTGGACATGAACTTCATTCCTGACGACATCAGTGTAAATGATTGGATTCAGGACAGTCTCGGCAATTTGGCAGGGGTTGTTCGTGTCGCGGCCGGGATTCGCACGAATTTCGATTTTGAAGATGCCTCTTTCTTGACCGAGTTCAGTTACCAACCGGTGGACAAGGAGAACGCACTCAATGCGTTCCTAACAAAATCCAAGGGTGGAAGTCTGAATGCATTCCTCCACAAATTCATCTTGAAAGG
>CAZCAL010000336.1:1418-5655 GCA_964496625.1 uncultured Verrucomicrobiaceae bacterium
GGATTCGGAGACGTCACCCAATCACGATTCGTATCATCTGCACTAGGGAGTCAAGAGACCGTGCTGCCACTTGGGTTCGAAGCGGGCCTCGCCATCAGGCCGGGTGATATTACCAGCTCCAAGCTCTGGCGAAAACTTGAGCTCAGCGCGACTTATCGCGGTCAATGGGATGTCCTAAATCAGGGGGACTACCATGGGCTTTTGGATGTATCCCTGTCATTGCCATTTATCGAGGACCAAACCAGCTATGCGGGGTGGAAGGTCAGCTACAAAAAGGGTGATGACCTCACAAACTACGATGAATTGGATGAGCTAAGCCTTGGAGTGGAAGTGAAATTCTAACTGATTGCAGCCGGTCGCTCACCGTTGCCATCATTCGGGATGGTAGCGGTAGTGACCAGTTAGCGGGAACTCGAAGAGTCGGTCTTCTAACTTTGGCCCTGCGCCAATGTTGTGCACGATCCATGGCCGTTCGCCGCCATCGGGCGAGGGCACGACGATGGCGATGTGCGGCAAACGACCTGCAACGGTGCAGGTGATCAGGTCGCCGGCCTGATAATCGGCCGGATTTTGCGTGACTGGCAGTGACTCACCGCGACGCTTGAAGTAGGTCCGCAGATTTGGCACTCTTCGGTGATCGATGTTGGTGTCCGTTCTGGATAGTCCCCAATCACGCGGGTAGGCAGCGAAGTTTGCCTTCATGTCCTCGTGCACCAGTTTTTGCAGGTCAAATCCAAGGGCTCTATAGCTACGGATCACCACATCAGTGCAGACACCGGTGTCCGCCGGCACATCGCCATTGGGATAGGGGATCGACACATACGCAGGGTCATAGCGCACTGCCGCCTTCGTGCGTGCCAATGCGGCACTGACTAATTTCGTTGCAAAGCTTTGATCATCCCCCTGCGCTGGTGCCGGGAAGGCCATATACCCAAGCAGCACTGCGAAACAGACGGGGCCGATTTTTTTCATAGAGGCTCAGACCTTGACCCACTTCTTTGTGTTCGAGCTTTTCAGCACCGCCTCGCACACTTTCACTTCATAGTGGCCATCCGCAGCTCCAGCAAAAAGTGCTGCCGTTTGCCCCTTCGTCGCGATGTGCTCATACACCGCGCGACAATGCATTTTATGGCTGTCAGGGAAGCCTTCAGGGTGGCCGCCGGGATTGTCAGTGAAATTGGCGACGTCGTCCGCAAATCCAGCAGTGTTGCGTTGGAGAATCTGGTTCGGTTCATCGCGACGCCCCACGATGATGTCATTGGGCTGCTGAAATTCCCACTGCACACTCCCCTTGGTGCCATAGATGCCGAGATACAGGCTGCACTTCCACCCCGCCGCCACCTGGGAGACCGCACAGTTCGCATGCACGCTGTCAGCATTTCCGTGGGCGGCTTTACCAAAGCGTAGCAGCACGCTGGCAAAATCTTCCGTATCCACGGTGTAGGGCACCATCTTTTTCGGATCGACCTTCGCAAACGTCTGCACTTCCCCTTTCGGGCGCAGCCGTTTCTTGTGAAAGGTCTCAAGCGTCGCAAATACCTCTTCAGCCTTCGCTCCCAAAATGAATCCCACGGCATCGATCCAGTGCGTGCCGATGTCTCCGACCGCGCGCAGCTTGCCGCCTTCACTCGCCAACAACCGCCAGTTGTAGTCGGTCTCCTTTAGCAGCCAGTCCTGAAAAAAATGCCCCTGCACATGCATGATGCGTCCGAGATCGCCCCTCGCAACCATCGCACGCATTTGCAGGACGGCGGGGAAGAACCGGCACATGTAGTTGACCGCAAACACGCGATCACTCCGTTCGACCGCACGGACCAGCCTTGCGGTCTCCTTCGTGTTCATGCCCAGCGGCTTTTCACAAACGATGTGTTTTCCGGCCTTCAGTGCGGCCAGCGCCTGCTCGACGTGAACCTTATTCGGCGATGTGATGTGAATCACATCCACGTTCGGACTGGCCAAAAGGGCATCGACATCGTAGTCGCCATACACCTCTGGGATTCCCCACTGGTCAGCCACAGCACGCGCGCTGCGAGTGGAACCACATAGCGCATTGACCTGCACGCCGAGGCGCTTCAACGCCTCGATGTGCACCGGACCAATGAATCCCGTTCCGATGACTCCTGCACGAAGGTGGTGGAGAGGCGTCATACCAGAACTAGCTTCTCCTTACTTTTTCGCTAACTCGGCCTTCACCGCATCTGCCAGCGCGCTGCCACGGAGGTCTGAACCCGCCACCTTGCCGTCCTTACCAATGAGGAAAGTGGCTGGAATGGACGAAATGCCGAACTTCTGCGCCAGTGGGCTCTCCCATCCTTTGCCGGAAAACTCCTGCGCCCAAGGCATATCGTTTTCTTTGATAAAGCTTTCCAACTTTCCTTTCTCCTGATCCAAGGAGATCGCGATGACCTCGAACCCTTTGTCGTGATAAGCCTCATAGGTTTGCTTCACATTCGGCAGTTCCGCCACACAAGGTCCGCACCAAGTCGCCCAGAAATCAACCAGCACAACCTTCCCCTTCAACTCCGCCAGATCCACCTTATGCCCCTGCACGCTGGTGTAGGAAATCTCCATCACATCACCCACTCCGGGCTTGTTGAGTTGCCCGCTGAGTTGATCAAGGAACTCGTTCATCTTATCCACCATCGGATGGCCTTTCACGTCTTCCCGAGCTGTCGCCAAGACTTTGCGAGCCTCTGCTTTGTCGCCAGACTGGTTCAGCGCTTCAAGCAAAGCCTGAAGAGCACCAAAGTACTGCTGGGGAGGAAGATCTGCGCCCTTCGGCATTGATTTCAGATTTGATTGGAGGAGTTCACCAATGCGTTTGTGATTATCCAGTTGGGCATACGCAGCTATGAGCGCATCCCGAGCATCCGAAGCATCCGGCGCGTCAGGAGTCGCTTTCAGATATCCTTCCAAGGCCTCCGCCTTCTGAGCGTCGAAGCGCTTCACGATATCGGTGACGGATTCAGCAGAAACATTGACGGCAGCGCACAACAGTGCGGCAGTCACGGACAGGATTGGATGGCGCATCTTCATCAGGCGTGGATCATCGCCGCAGATCCCCCTGGAGTGCAAGTATATTCACAGCGTCAACGCCTGTACAAAATCAGCGGCTACAGGACCATTGCGGATCCTGGCAATTGGGTCTGCACTTACCCTGTAACATCCGCACACCACTTAACGCCGCCGTCGTAAGTCCCGTAACGTCCGCAGTCCTTCAAGCACGGTCGAAGTGTTACCGTCCAGATGCCGCCCTCCGCTCTCTCGACGCGGACCAAACTGCGGTCGGTGACTCTGGAAGATCGCTTCCACAAAGGCTTCACTGCCCACCGCGACTCCCCGCGTAAACGCCCTCACCGTCTTCAAGAAAAAGCTACCCTCTTTGGCTCGCTCAATCTCGGCCTGCGGCGATTCGCCACCGTCTTCCTCCGCTTGCGCCTTGCGAATTCGGAACTCCCGCTTGGCTTCCTCCTCTGCTGCTCCCAGCCATCGAGCATACACCACCTTCCCCGCACTCTCCCACTTCCCACTCACTGTCTCGGTTACATCGCATAGTCCCTCCACCGCCAGCTTCTCACCTGTCAGCGCAGCGCCCCAACCGCTCCAGCGGTAGTCCTTCGCGCGCTCCACCATCCCGGCGCGAACGGGGTTTAGGTCGATGTAGGCCGCCATCACCTTCAGCGCATCCAGGGCACTCTTCGCTCTCTGTTCATCGTTGGCCTCACGTCCTCGCTTGCCTTCCACGATGACGCTGCGAAATCGCTCCATCCACACCGTCCCGCGCCGACCATGCCGCTTGTTGTACCACCGGCAAAACCGCGTCTTCACCTCCCTTGCATACACGGAGACATCGCAGAACCGCGCCTTCATTTCCTCGAGGTACTGCTGAGCCTCCGCCTCCCGCCCATCCTTCCGCAGGTTCGCCAGCTCCACTTGGAACAAGTCCCTGAAGCCCTTGCTATAAAGTACTTTCAAGTGCTCCATCAAACGCTGTTCACCGCCCGCGCCTTCAAACTGCTTCAGCCAGATCTCCCGCTTCGGCACCCGCACCAAAGCATGGAAGTGATTGCCCATCACGCAGTACGTCAGCAGCTTGATCCCAGAAAAAGCCGCCATCCTCTTCATTACCAAAACCAAACCCTCCTTTTCCGTCTCATCAAAGAAGATCGACCCACCGCAAGTGCGAGACGTCAGATGAAAGCAGGTCGAACCAACCGCCATCCCAGTATCCTTCACC
>CAZCAL010000337.1:0-433 GCA_964496625.1 uncultured Verrucomicrobiaceae bacterium
TGGTGGAACTCTTCTCCCAGCTAGAGGCGTACGGGGTAAAGCACGACGACCCGTTTACGCGAAACGTGACGTATCGTGCGTCAGACGGGCGCTTCTGCATTATCGACTTTGAATTCGCCACGATATTGGGTACTGATCCGGTTCCAGCCGATCAACCCAACCCATGAACGAAGAGGACGAATTTCACACGCCCCCAGGAACCTTTGGTGCCAGCGATAGCCCTCAGACGGGCTCTGACCGTGTCAAATGGTCCGCCATGACCCACAAGGGAAAAGTTCGCACCAACAATGAGGATTCCTTTTTGGCGTTGACCGTGGATGGACGTGAAGTGCGTTATTTGGGCAAAACTGGGCAGGGGACGTTTGCGGAGTCCGACTACGTCTTCGCGGTCAGCGATGGCGCGGAAGCCAAGTTTTGCGCGCAGAGGCAGACC
>CAZCAL010000337.1:443-5654 GCA_964496625.1 uncultured Verrucomicrobiaceae bacterium
AAAGATCACCCGGATGTTCCCGCGAACGTATCGACATGCCGCAGGCGGTCTGCCGACGGGGTTTGGCGATGTTTTGACGGAGCTCTTCAATGCCATCCACAAGGAGTTGACTCGTTATGGTGAAAGCTACCTGGAATGCCAAGGAATGGGGGCGACGCTGAGCTTGGGATGGTTTACGCCAGGATGGATGTACTTCGGCCACATCGGGGATAGCCGGGTGTACTATCTGCCAGCCAATGGGGAGGGGATGCGGCAGGTGACGCATGATGACTCCCACGTCGGCTGGTTGGTCCGCCAGGGTAAGCTCAACGAGCGCGAGGCGCGGATGCACCCGCGAAAAAACGTCATTTCGAAGGCATTGGGTGCCGGCCATCGGTATGTCGATCCGCAAATCGGTGCCGTTGGATGCGAATCGGGAGATCGCTTCGTCTTTTGCACGGATGGCTTGATGGATGGGCTCTGGGATCGGGCGATTTGTGAGGCCATCCGCGAGCCCTCGGCGGCGGAGCAGGCCCATGAACCAGGGCCGCGTCTTGTGCTCAATGCGCTGGAAGCGAGCGGACGGGACAACATTACGGCGGTGGTCGTAGAGATTGGGTGAAACGATTTGACCCTCTCGAAGCCCTCAGTAGCCGTAGGGTCTGATGAAAAACCTCACACGATTTGTTGTAGCGGCCTGCCTGAGTGCAGCCATGATGTTGGTCATGACTTCAACCTCCAATGCGGATGAGACGGGTGCCTACCGGCACGTGGTATTATTCAAATTTAAAGACGATGCCAAGCCTGAGCAGGTAAAGCAGATCGAAGATGCCTTCATCGCTTTGGCGAAGAAGGTGGAGACCGTCACCGGTTTCGAATGGGGCACCAATGTCAGCCCCGAGGGCAAGGACGATGGCTTCACTCATTGCTTTTTCGTGACGTTCAAGGATAAGGCAGGGTTGGAGGTCTATCTCCCGCACCCGGCCCACCAAGAGTTCATCAGCATCCTGCGTCCACAGCTCGACAAGGTGCTGGTGTTTGATTACGTCGCGAAGTAATCCTGGCCAAGAACGAGGTGCCGATCGCCTTGCAATTTTGCATCGTCATCCCACGTATCGGGATGGCGGTTTCACATCATGGCGTCGGCATCCTTCAACTCCTCCACTTATTTCTTCAAAAACGGAATGTTCCGGATTCTCGTTGGGTGTAGCCTGCTGGCGTCGGCGATGCCACTGCGGGCGGAGGTGAAAGTGCTCTTCAAAGAACCGCCCCACTCCTACCTGGAGCGCGAGCCGCGAGACCGTCTCGCGATGCTGATGAAAAAGGTGGATAAACAAGACCCGCAGGTCGAGATCGATACCAGTTCAGATAGAGCGTTTCTGGTTAGCTTTCTGATGGCGCTGGACGTGCCGATCAGTTCGCAAATTTTGGTTTTCTCCGCCACGAGTTTGCAGAGCGAGATCATCAATCCTCGCAACGCCCGGGCTCTCTACTTCAATGAGGACACCTATGTCGGCTGGGTGCCTGGGGGCAGACTGGAGGTCATAGGAATTGATCCCGAGTATGGTCCAATGTTCTATGTGTTTGATCGCCTGAGGCCCGGCTCGATTCCGCGAGTGGACAAGTCGCAGAAGTGTTTTAATTGCCACGCGGGAACGGCCACGAATCACATTCCGGGCTTGATCGCGGAGTCAGTGCTGGTTTCGCCCGCAGGTTCCAGTTTGGAGACGTTTCGGCGCGATGTTCAGGGGCACCAGATCCCGCTGGAGGATCGCTTTGGCGGCTGGCACCTCACCGGCGAGCATCATCTGCGCAATACCCATGCGAACCTCTATGGCAGACCTCAGGGCGGCAGCAATCAACTGGTCAAGGTCATGCCAGGGGACAACTGGGACATCAATCTGCACCTTCTGCCAACCAGCGACATCCTACCGAACTTGATCCATGAACATCAGCTGGGCTTTGAAAATCGTGTCTTCCAGGCAGGCTACGCTGTGCGGCAACTCCTCAGCGACGGAAAGGGGCGACTGACCAAGGACGGAGAGGCGGAGGTGGATCGGATGGCCAAAGAATTGGCGCGCTATATCCTTTTTGCTGACGAGGCCAAGCTGCCTGCTGAAGGCGTGGTGGGGGATCCAGGCTTTGTGCGTGATTTTGCACGCAATCGATTGCCTCTAGCCAATGGCGCAGCGCTGAAGGATCTCGACCTCCGAACCCACATCTTCAAATATCGCTGCAGCTACATGCTATATACCGAGTCCTGGCAGGCGTTGCCGACGCTATTGAAGGATCGTGTCTATTATCGGATGGCGGAGGGGTTGCGTGACACGGACACGCCTGCAGATCTCTCCCACCTGCCAGTCGCAGAGCGCCGGGCGATCCGGGCAATCCTGAAGGGAACGCTGGAAGGATTGCCGTCGTGGTGGCGTTGATTTTTTGCTCAAACCGCGATCGCCGTGCGTAAATGTCTAAGTCAAAGCTGATGTCGTGCGTTTAGGATGTGCATTGCCGAAGCTGATTTTTTTGTTTCTTTGGGAATAACGCAGCAGCCTGATCCGTCAAAGTTTAACACAACCCATTTTCGCCTTGGCAAGTTTTGTCATGACGACCGCTCTGGAACGGCGGTCCCTCTCCGGGGAGAAGCTTCCAAAACGCAACCCACAAACCAAACAGAACTGATACCCAGACATGAAAAAACTGCTCATGCTTGCACTCTCCCTATTCGCCGCCACGTCCATCATGGCTGCTGAATATCCTGACATCAGCATCGCTGACCTCAAGAAGGCCATCGCTGATGGCAAAGTCACCGTCATCGACGTGAATGGCTCTGCTTCCTATGCGAATGGCCATGTGCCTTCCGCGATCGACTTCCAGGCGAATGCTGACGCCCTTGCTGCTAAGCTCCCTGCCGCCAAAGACGCCCTCGTCGTCGCCTATTGCGGTGGTCCTCAGTGCTCCGCCTACAAGGCCGCAGCCAAGAAGGCTACCGAACTCGGCTACACGAATGTGAAGCACCTCTCCGCTGGGATCTCCGGCTGGAAGGCCGCCAATGAGACGCTGGAGAAGTAACCCCGCCTTTCATTCAATCAGATCTTACCGGCATCGGGATTCATCTCCCGATGCCGTTTTTTTGTCTTGGCATCTGCCCCAAGATGCTACTCGACAAGACTGCCAGCTAAAGTACTGTCACCCCACAGATGGAAATGCACCGACTCCGCTGCGGCGTCATTTATTCAGGGGACTTTGCTCGTTATCTCTCTTCAAAGGTTCTGGAGGAGGGGCGGTCCCGCGACGGCGAGATGCTCAGCATCGACTACGTCCGCTGCCGCAGCGGTCCACAGGCCGGGCAGGCATGGTGGCAGGTCAGCTGGATTCATGCGCTCAAGGCCAGCGCAGCGGATTGCTTTCGCATCGGCACGACCGAGGTATTTATCCATCGCCAGAGCCAACGCGGCCTGCGCCACCGCCTACTGCATTGGGCCGCAGGCGGGATCGTGGTAAAACAATAGTGGAGAAAAGCAGCGCTACGCTTCCTGACGTGCTGCGGTTACCAGCTTCGTGAAAAGCTCCCGCTGTTCAGCCAGTGCGGCTACGCGGTCTGCTGGCTTAGTGCGCGCCTCCATCAACACCCAGCCTTCGTAGTCCTCTCCGACCAGCAGCTTCGCCAGCTTGTCATAGGGATACTTGCCTTCGTTGAACTCCCGCACGTGGACAGTCGCGCCGAGGTAGTCTTTCACCTTCGCAAAGTTTGCTTCGATGCCGTCTCCCTTGAGGTCTTCATCGTTGGAGTTCCAACAGACTCGCACCAGTGGATGGTCTGCCACCTGCATGATTTTCTGGATGTAACCGAGGTCCATCACGCCGCCATGAACTTCGAGGCGAATCTGCTGCCCGAACCCAGTGGAGTAGTCCGCCAGTTCAGCCAGCGCTTTGCCGATCTGTTCCAACGTCTTTTCTACCGGCACTTCTTTGGGAAGATTGTTCGGCTTCACCTTCACGCCTGATCCGCCGACGTCATGGCTGAGCTTGATGTATTCCTTCGCGCCTTCAATGTTCTTCTTCAGCGCAGAAGGATCTGCTGCATGGAATTCAAAATTGGTGCCCATCCCGAGGAGTTCCACTGGTGAATCCTCAAAGCGCTTCCGTACCTCTTCCCGCTGGGCAGCATTGAGGGCTGGTTCCACCTTGTGCGCGTGCTCGACGCGCAGTTCAACACCCAGCGTCTCCGTCTTTTCGCAGTTCTCGATCAGTGTCGGCAGATCCCAGTCCGCTGCCCACATGTAGGTCACAAGTCCGAAGCGCATGTTTTCGCCCTTGTAGGTTAGCTTGGCGTTCGCACCGACAGCTGCGGCAGCAGAGGCACCGAGCAAAGTGGAGATAAAGTGGCGGCGGTCAAAAGGGCTTGGTGCTGGCATAATGGCAAAGATGCTGACAGGCCAGACCGCATCAGGCAAGCCCCAAAGCGCAGGATTTCTTTTTTGTGAGCAAGGGTAAGCGTTGGACACTGACGGGCTTCTTTGCTTTCTTGACCTCATGCCGGCACCACAAGCCATCGCCCTTTTGAAAGACTATCTGGAGCAGCGTCGCCTCGCCGGGGATACCCATGTAAAGATCACGCCTGAGGCCTTGGCGAAACTTCCCGGAATCAGCAATCGCCCGCTAGCTCTGCCGGAGCTCCCCCCCGAGGCACCACCTCTGCCGCCACCGCCGGTCGTAAAGGCACCTGAGCCCGTGCGGCGTATTCTTTCCGTCTCTGGAAGTTCGAAGGCAGAAAAGCTGGCCTCGCTGAGAGCCATGGCGGAAAAATCCCCAGCAGCGCGCGCCCTGGGTTCTCTGCGGGAGACAATGGTGTTTGCAGTGGGAAACCCCGAGGCAAGCCTGATGCTTATTGGCGAAGCCCCTGGGGCCGAAGAGGAACGCCAGGGCGAGCCCTTCGTCGGCCCGGCAGGTCAAAAACTGACGCAGATTCTCAAGGCGATGGGCCTCCCAAGAGAGGCTGTTTACATCAGCAACATCTGCAAATTCCGCCCTGCCATGGAGGACCAAGGCAGTAAGAACCGAGCACCCACACCGGAGGAGATGAACGCCTGCCTACCCTACGTGCTGACAGAGATCGATATCATTCGCCCTCAGGTCATCGTCGCCTTGGGCGGCACCGCGGCGACGGGTCTCGGTTTCTCTGGTTCCGTCACTCGCCTCAGAGGCGAGTTTCAAGATATGGACGGAACCCCG
>CAZCAL010000338.1:0-5637 GCA_964496625.1 uncultured Verrucomicrobiaceae bacterium
ATTTGCCTCCTTTGACTGCATATTAACGAATGAGGTGACCTCTGTGGCGGTTTACGGGGCATTTTTTGGTGCTCGAATCTCCGTCTCTGGGCCCGCTGCACTTCTGCCTCCCGTTGAATCCTTTGCAAAACATCCTCACTATCAACGCCACCCTGAACTGCTGAAGAATTTAGAACTTCGTCACCCCGACCGGCTCAAATCTCTGTTTCCATTTTTGTTTGCTCCGCCTGATGAGGCGACGTGTCCTCACGAGTGGGCTTCGATTGAAGTCGGTGAAAAGCATGTGATGGCGGATGCGGAGATCGCTAGGCTCCTAGGGTGGCGCTACGTCGACGGAGATCCGGGTTGGGCCGGTGTGGACCGAAGAAACGGACTAGCCACCTTCGGCTGGCTGCCTCCGCAAATTGGCTCTCGAGACGTGCTGGAAAAGGTGGCGCAAGTGCTGGCGCCAGAATTGAAATCAGAAGTCGATGTTGTCAATCATCTCAAGGTGCAACGTGATGCTGTAAAGACGTTGGGCAAAGAAGTGCGGGCGGCTAAGGTTGCTAGCACAGAACTCGCCACCATCAAGAAATCCTGGGCTTGGCGCCTCCTGGCGAAACCGCTCTTTTCTATCGAGAAACGACTTCGCGGTCTCCGCTAAATGCGATGGATTGGCTAATGCCCACGCGCTGAGTTACTGGGGTTCAAGCTGCGATACTTCCCTGGGGTCATGCCGGTATAGCGGCTGAAGTGGCGAGTGAAGGCGCTTTGATCACACCAGCCTGTTTGCAGCGCAATATCCGCGAGCGATAGTTTTCCTGCCGCCAACAACCGCGTTGCTTCATCGAGACGAATCTTGTGCAGAAGCTGCAGTGGGCTGAGGTGAAAGAGCTTCTGAATGCGTTGTTCGAACTGATAAACGGAAAGTCCGGCCTGGGTCGCCAGATCCTCGATTCGGAGTGAATCCGCATAATGGCGCTGCATGATTTTCAGCGCCTTGGAAAGCTGTGCAAAGCCCGCGTCTTTGCCATCGGGCGCGTCCAGATCTCTGGAGATGCCGACGATCCCTTGGGTGACACCATTCAAGGATCGCAGGGGATGTTTTGTGGTGAGGCACCACCCGCAGACTCCGCCGGGGTAGATGTGGAGTTCCAACTGATTGTCAATGCTTCGACCTGTTTGGAGAACCTTGGAGTCCTGTCTGGCGTAGCTGCCAGCGAGGGCCGCAGAGAAGACTTCTTCGGGACGCTTACCAATGAGCTTTTCCTTCCGTCCGCCAGCGCAGCGATCTGCGAGGGTCTGATTGATGGTGACGTAGCGCCCGGCCTGATCTTTGATGAAGAAAACCACGTCAGGCAGCGCGTCGAACAGCTCATCTGGCAGCAGCAGGGGGTGCCCTAAATCGCGCAGAAAGCTGGCCCGGAACGACGCTGAGGGAGAATGAAGGGGCAGGGACATGAAAGGGGCACTAACCTAACCCTGACAGCGCATTTTGTGCAAATTCAGAGTTTCGGAGCGAAAGCTGTTCTAGAATGAAGTGGATTATGAGGCGAAGGATTCGTTCTTTATGAATATCAATTTCCCCCGCTGGACAGGCGTTTTTCCTGCCGTCACTACACAGATGCACCCGGACCAATCCTTGGATCTGGATGCCTCTGCGCGGCACTTTGAGGCATTGATCGACGCAGGTGTTTCGGGGCTCATCGTATGTGGATCGCTTGGGGAGAATCAAACCCTCCAACCTGACGAAAAGCGCGCTGTCGTGGAATTTGCCGTGAAAACGGCTGCGGGGCGTGTGCCTGTGTTGACTGGCGTGGCGGAAATGAGCACGCGATCTGCCATCGCCTTCATGAGTGACTGCGAAAAACTGGGGGCGGCTGGTTTTATGATCATGCCAGCGATGGTTTACAAGGCGGACAATGCGGAGGTTATGCATTGGTTCCGGACGCTCGCTGGGGCGACGACGCTTCCTTGGATGCTTTACAACAATCCAGTGGGTTATGTGATCGATGTGACTCCAGAAATGTTTGTGGAACTCGCTGACATTGAAAACTTGGTGGCGATCAAAGAAAGCAGTGCGAATCCACGTCGAATCACAGAGTTGCGTAATCTCGTCGGTGATCGCTATCAGCTCTTCACTGGAGTGGACGATCTGATTTTGGAGTGCTCCATCCTTGGAATTGATGGCTGGGTCGCTGGCAGCGGCATTGCCTTTCCAGCAGAAAATCAGCGCCTCTGGAATCTGACGCGAGAGGGCCGTTGGGACGAGGCCAGGGCCTTATATCGCTGGGTTCAACCGCTGATGAAACTGGATACACACGTCCACTTTGTGCAGTACATTAAGCTTCTCTGCCAAGAGACGGGGCTCGGCAAAGAATGGGTTCGCGAACCCCGCTTGCCAATTGCTGGTGCAGAGCGTGATCAGGTGCTCAAGATCATCCGGGACGCGTGGGCAAAAAGGCCCTAAATTGCGGTCGGCGGACGGCGACGCTAGTTTGTGCAGTTCCCCGTCTGGGATTCATGAGTATTTACAAGCCGAAGAAGGCGGGGTATGCTTGCGGTCCTTCCCCCCGTTATTCCGTTCCATCTCTCATGAATCAGCGCTGCTTCTATCTATTCATCTTTGCCGCGAGTCTTTGCTTGTTAGCCCAACCACGGGTTGCCTTTACCCAGTCCGCTGGCGGCGAGGCTTCCGACGTTTTCTTTCGTGGTTATATGGCCAACAACGCTGGGGAACGGATGGAAAAGGCAGGCGATCTGGATGGCGCGATGCGCAAGTTTAGGGAGGCCGCAGAGGTTCTGGATAGCGTCGCTAATACCTATCCTACTTGGGAGCCCAAAATGGTGGAGTATCGTCGTTCTCACGTAAAAGAGGCCATTGCCCGTTTGGAATTGGCTATGGCCAAAGGGACCACCACCGTCAATCCGTCGGCCGTCCCCTTGTCTGCGGGCGCTCCCGTGCCTACCCCCGGTGCTTTGAATGGTGGCTCGGGGGTTGGGCCAGTCGGTGACACGGGTGATCCTCCAAGTCTAAATCAGATGCTTTCTCAGTGGGAGCAGGCGTGGAGGCAGAAGGTGGAGACTCTCCAGCAACAAAACCGTATTTATGAAGGCGATTTGGCGAAGTGGCAGCAGTGGTATCAGTGGGCGTCCGGAGAAATCCAATCCACCCGGGCCGCACGAGATCAAGCCGCATCTCGGGTCACTGCCGTTGAGGCAGAACTCCAGCGCGCACAAATGGCGATGAAGGCTGGGAGCGCCTCGCAGGCGCAAGTGGACCAGTTGCTCCAAGAAAAGGCGACCGCGGTCGGTCAGATGCACGCTGCGGAGAGCAAGCTAAAGTCTGCGCAGCAAGCTGCGACCGAGGCATCACAAAAGCTCGCAGAAGTTTCAGCGAAGGTGGCGACCCTTGAGGCAGAACGCGACAAAGCCTATAAGGAGCGGGATGATGCGATGAAGAGCGCGGATGCCGCCACGAAAAAATCCGATGCCTTGGCTGCCCAGAATTTGGGCTTACAGACACAAATCGATGACCTCAAAAAACGCGGCACTACGGATGAGATGAAACGCCTCGCCGCGGAAAACGAGCGACTCAAAAAGGACCTCGATGCTGCACAAAAACAGGTGGTCGCACTTCAGGCAGATGTCACTCGCAAGGATCAAGAGATCGCTAGTTTGAAGACGGAGCTAACGAGCATCCAAGGTCAGTTGGCGACGCTGCGGAAAGAAAATACCGCTTACCAGACGCAGATTTCCGAGTTGACGCTTCAACTCAAACAGGTGCAGGCGCAGATGGGCACCCAAGCTGCCGACGGCAGCCCTGTCTCTCCTGAATTGGCTGCGGAAAACGAAGTCCTTCGCAGCATCATCCTGCGCCAATTGCGGAGCCAGGCCCGCCAGCAGCAGGCGAAGTCCTTGGTCATCACGGAATTGCAAAAAATGGAGGGGGCCTCCCAGGACCTACTCCGCCAAGTGCAAGAACTGGAGGACAGCCGCGTGACGCTGTCCCCCGAAGAACAGCAACTTTTCTCGGATCCTCAGGTGAAGGAACTACTTGGTGGGGCGGCGATCAAGGCGACGCTGATGGCGCAAAATGATCCCGTGCCGACAAAGAGTGATGCTGCGGATTCCACTGCTGTGGATGCGTTGGTGAAAAAAGGGAACGAAGCTCTTCAAGCAAAGAATTACGACGAGGCGGCCAAGGTTTATGAGGAGACTCTTCGGGCCGAGCCTAAAAATGCAAGTGCACTGATTGGCTTGGGAATGGCCCACCAGCGCGCCGGTAGATACGCCGAAGCAGAGGCTGCACTGAAGAAGTGTTTGGCATACGATTCAGAGAATGCCAATGCCGCCTTCACTCTCGGGGTGGTGCTATTCAAACAGGAAAAATGGAGCGACGCGATGACGTGGTTTGAAAAGTGCCTGTCAGTGGACACGAAGAACTCCCAGGCTCACCACTATCTGGGCATCATCGCCAACCGCTTGGGGCTCTTGCAACGCGCAGAGAAGGAGTTCAAGACGGTGCTCGCGCTAGATCCTGCGTTTGGTGAGGCCCACTTCAATCTGGCGGTTCTTTATATCACCTGGGACCCACCGCAGTGGGACAAAGCACAGGCGGAATACAAAGATGCACTGAGCACAGTCGCGTATCCGCCAGGTAGCGAATGCGGTGTATCAGTATTGAACGCCAGGAAGCGTGAAGATTGCTTCTGCGCCACCTTCGGGATGGCTGCTGATTGCTACAGTGCCATGGTGCAGATCCGCTGTTTCTTTGACGAATGCCAACCCCAACCCGGTGCCCTTTCGTCCTGTTTGCTGGTGCTTCAGCGAATAGAACCGCTCAAAAAGTCTCGACTGAGCGTAATCGGGGATGCCTGGTCCATGATCACGGATGGTCGTGATGATGTTACCTCCTTCAGTGTGGATCGCGATCTCGATATCGCTCCCATCTGGGGAAAAATCGACGGCGTTTTCAAGCAGATTTACGAGCGCACGACGAATCAGGGCGGGGTCACCTTCCACCTGAAGCGGCAGATCCTCCGTTGGGGTGGAAATCTGGACGTCTTTGGCATCCGCTGCGGTGTGTGTTTCGTGGAGAGCAGCAGCTAGGGTTTGGCGAAGATCAAAAGTAGTTTTTTGCTGGAGTGACCGTCTCCGCTCGACCTCAGACAAACGCAAGAGCTGCCGCAGAAGGCGCTCGCTACGGTCAGCCTCTGCCTGAAGGTTGGCCAAAAAGCGTGTCCGATCAACCGCTGGCATGTTCTCTTCCTGTAACAATTCTGCGGTGCCGCGAATGGCTGCGAGGGGGCTCTTCAGCTCGTGAGTTAGCGTCTGCACGTAGCTAGTCGCATAGTCGCGCCCATCCAATTCGGTGCGCATATTGTCAATGGCGGTGCCAAGTGCTCGCACCTCTAATCCACCACCCAAATAAGGCAGAGGAACGCGCTTGCCCTCTGCGATGGCTTGCGTCCAGGCTGTGAGTAATCGAATGGGGCGCAGGACCCAAAAAAGGACTGCTGCACAAAATGCGGCGATACCAAAACCAATGAGAGCGGAGGAAATAATCACGTTGTTGCGTTGGCTCTCAATGAAGTGCCATTGGTCCAGTTTCGCCTTCCTTACGACGAGGGCTCCAATAATGTTTTCCCCATCTCG
>CAZCAL010000339.1:0-5633 GCA_964496625.1 uncultured Verrucomicrobiaceae bacterium
GACAAGGGCAGCCAGATCTTCAATCACCTCCCACGCAATGGATACTATGTGCTGACCTTTGACCGGTCCGGCGGTGAACCACGATTCTGGATGCGAGAGTTTTTAGGGCTCCAGGCAATTCCAGATTCGGCGTTTTTGACGAATACCTTCGCCAACCTCGCAGTGAAAGCAGTGAAGCATGATCTCGATGAATCCATCCTTCCTGAGGATTCCAGCGCAGCTGCCCGCGAAGTGATCGCCTATTTCGATGACCGCGAAAGCTTCGATCTCCAGGAGTTTGAAGAAAAAGTGCTCAAAACGCCAGACGCTGTTGCGCGCTTCGCGGATCAGCGGGTGAGGGCCGAGCAAGAGCACGGTGAGCCGCTGAAGACCAACTTCGAAATATCGCCGAAGGACGTGAAAAAGGTCAAAAAGCACGCTGCGGCGGTGCTGAAACTAGATACCGGTGTCGAGATTCACCTCAAGGCCTCTGAGCATGAACCGGTGCTGGAGCGCGGTTACGATGACGCCAAGGGGATGAAGTACATCAAGGTCTTTTACAACGAAGACGTGGTGTAGCTTGTTCTAGGGGGGGCTCCACTCGAGTCTTTGCGCAGAAAATGCGCTCGGGCTATTTTGCCTTTTCAACCCGTGAACTCAGGGGCGTTGCCTTGCTGGTTCCGCCATTCCAAAGGTCGTATTTGGGGTCTGCGTAGCTTTTGAAGAATGTGTGGAGTCTTTCGCGGGTGGTATTTAGCGCTTCTTCGGTCCCTGGTTGGCCGAAGACGTTGAAGCGCTCCTGAGGGTCCGTCTGCATGTCGTAAAGCTCATGCGGGCCGCTAGGGGTGCGTTCAACGAATTTCCAGCGGTCGGTGCGGATCGCTCGACAAGTTTCCATCTCGTAAAACACCTCGTTGGGCCAATCGCTGATGGTTTGGCCTCTGAGCGCCGGAGAGAAATCTCGGCCGGGAGATTTCGGGTTTTGCGGCATCTTGTCCCCTAGTCCGAGGTAACTCAGCACTGAGGGCATGAAGTCGTAATTGCTGACGAGTAGATCGCTCGTTTGGCCGGCATGAATTTTTCCTGGTTGCCGGAAGATGAAGGGGATCTGCATCATGAGTTCGTGGGCACCGAAGGGGCGAACGTGATCGCCCATGCCCCAGATGCCGTTTTGACCGCCCATCCACCCCTGATCGGAGGCATACACGACCAGCGTATCCTCGGTGAGACCAAGACGATCGAGGGTGGACATGATTTCGCCAACACCATCATCGACGCCGCTCACTTCCGCCGCGACACGACGCATCGATACGGGGTTGTTGTGGTAGTCCTTGTTATTGAACTGCCAAGGATGCATGGCATCGCGAGGAAAGCACAGCAGATCTTTGTCCGCATAGTAGGATGCGTGTCGGTTGTGAGACTCGTTTAGCAGCAGAGGCCCAAGTGAATAGGGGCCGTTGTAGGCGAGGTAGAGGAAGAAGGGTGTGTCTTTGTTCTTCTCGATGAATTCGATACCCCGCTTGGTCCACAGGTCGGTCGTGTACCCTGGTTCTTTATGCAGGGCACCGTCTTCGATGTAGTCTTGGTCATAAAACTCGCGCGTGCTCCCATCTGGTTTGGTGACCCAGAACTTGAAGCCCTCGGATGGCGTCATGTTTGATCCGAGATGCCACTTACCGCTCAGACCACAACTGTAGCCGGAGTCCCGCAGCACCTCTCCCAGCGAGGTGAATTCATCCAGTGTATTGTAGGCTGCGGGGCCGATCATGTATTTGGGGTCGAGAAAGCAATGCACCCCATGCTGGGACGGGATCAGACCGGTGAGAAACGTGGCCCGGGTGGGTGAGCAAACGGGGTTGCTGCTGAGTGCATGATTGAAGCGAATGCCTTCCGCAGCGAGTCGATCAATGTTTGGAGTGCGAATGTCCTTGTTCCCATAGCACCCTAGCGTCCAAGCGCCTTGGTTGTCCGTGAGAATGAAAACGACATTGGTCGGTTTCGCTGTGACCCAAGAAGTCGCGCAAACGACGATGAACAAGTGGAGAAGGCGCTGGATCATGGGATTTTGGGGTCAGGGATGATGGTCATGAAAAAGCCGCTGAACACCAAAGCGTTGGTGGCGATCTCTTTTTTGCGGACTCGGATTCGACCGTGCATCGGATCGCCGATTTCGTAGTGATCGCCGTTATCTCTGAGAATGGCGACGAAGTGTCCCGCTCCTGGGCCGAGTTTAATCCCGGCGATGGATGGGCAGGGGAGATCGGCAAAGGGTGGCGTCAAGTGAACATAGGAGCAGGTGGCTCCATGTTTTTCGATGGAGCGCTTCAGATACCAGTTCTCTGTTCCAGACTGCGTTGAAAAGGCGTCCTCTGCGAGGTCGGACTCTTCAACATTGATGCCCTTCATTCGCAAGACGGTCGCCGCGCTTGCTAGACCGCAGGTCGATGGAGTCGTCTGGAGACACACTTCACCATTCCACTTCTGACTCAAGGTGGATAAGTCGAGCGGCCAGATCCAACTCTTCAGATAAGGCAAAAATAGCAGGCCCAGGAATAGCCCGCCCGTCGTGAAGGTGCTGATGTTGAAACGTTGATCAAGCCGTGCAGCAAGCCATCCGGTGCCGATCCCTGAAAGCGGCGCCAGTAACTCTGAGCCGGGCACTGCACGAAGGCGGTAAAGCCAGATGGGTTCATTAAAAACCCGAACGTAGTAGGCGGAAAAAACAATGGCTGGCAGCGCTAGAATCACTGCGCCAAGCCATTTCCAAGCGGGGATAGCGCCGACTCTTTTGGCATATCGAAATGCAACGATAAATAATAGAGACCCCAGTGCATAAACTGCGAACTGATAGGGATTGCCGTGCATGCCCTCTTGAATACCCGGTCGGCCTTGGGCATGTCAAGACTTCCTGCCAATCATTGCTCGCTCTCGGCAACGGTCACACTCAATACTTCCTCGATGCTGGTATTGCCGAGAAGGATTTTGCGGACGCCGTATTCGCGCATCGGGCGGTAGCCGTCCTTGATGGCTTGCTGCTGGAGTGTCTGTGCCCCGGCTTTGTGCGTGATGAGTTCTCCCATTGCAGGAGTGACGCGGACCAGTTCGTAGAGGGCCATTCGGCCCTTGTATCCTGTTGCACGGCAGCCTTCGCAGCCGCCTTCTTTGGCGCGGAATACGGTGTTTGTAATCGGGCCAAAGTGGTGCAGTTCACGCAGCTTTTCCGCAGCGTTTGGCTCTGGCTGACGGCAAAGAGGGCAAAGCACACGGACGAGACGTTGGGCGAAGAAGGCCCGCACTGAACTGGCGACAAGGAATGGTTCCACGCCCATGTCAATCAATCGGTTGATGCCGCCGATGGCATTGTTCGTGTGCAGCGTGCTGAACACCAAGTGACCCGTCAATGCTGCGCGAATGGCGATTTCCGCCGTCTCAAGATCGCGCATTTCCCCGATCATCACGACGTTAGGGTCGCCGCGCAAAATGCTGCGGAGGCCAGCGGCAAAAGTCAGATCAATCTCAGGACGGACGGCGATCTGGACGACGCCAGGCAGCTTGTTTTCCACCGGATCTTCAATGGTGACAATGCGTCGGTGCTCCGTATTGAGCTGGGAAAGGAAGGTGTAAAGCGTCGTGGACTTGCCGGAGCCAGTCGGCCCGGTTACCAGCACGATGCCGTTGGGCTTTTTCAGTAAGGCCTCGACTTCTGCGCGCAGGTCGGTTTCAACCTGGAGGCGGTCGAGATTAAACTTCTCCTGACCAAGCAGACGCAGGGAAATGCTTTCGCCTTCCACGGATGGAATCGTCGCCACACGGACGTCGATGAGTTGTCCTGCAATCTGGAGATTGATCCGACCATCCTGCGGAAGGCGGCGCTCCGCAATGTCGAGCTTGGCCATGACCTTCAGACGGGCGATCACGGATTGCTGGAGTTGCTTGATGTTCTCTGGCACGGGGACTTCGCGCAGGCGACCGTCGATCCGGTAGCGCATGCGGAGCTTGTCCTCCATCGGCTCCACATGGATATCCGTGGCGTGCTGTTCGAGAGCCTCGCGAATGATCTGATTCACGAATTTGACGACGGACGCTTCTTCATCGCTTTCATCAATGATATTCGCCTCGTCACGCATTTCGAGATCGACGCCATCGACCTCGCGGCCTTTGAGAATCTCTTCGAACGTGTCGGCACCGACGCCGTAAAAGTCGCGCAGGGCGTTCAGCAAGCGTTTGCGTGGTGCGACCTCAAAGCGCACTGCCGCATCGACCTCGCGGGCAACGGATTGGCGGGCGATGAGGTCCAGTGGGTCAAACGTGGAGATTACCAACTTCCGCTGCGTGTCCTCGGCTTCACCATCCAGACGCAGTGGCAGCAGACGATGCTTTAGCGCGACGCGGGCAGGGAGGAGTCGCTTCAATTCCGGTGCATCCGCTGCGTCAGGAACCGGCATGGCTACCCAGCCAAGGCCTAGTCGGCTAGCGAGTTGGGAAAGAAAGACTTCCTCGTCCAGTCCACCAGTATCGAGGAGTGAATTCACAACGGAGACGCTGGGCGTCGCAGTCGGAAGGGGAATGCCTCCTCCACCAGCGGCCTCTAGGCATTGCACGAGCGCTTGGCGGATCGTTTTCATGGCGCTATTTGGTGGGCTGAACGCCTGTTTCTTGGTCCATCCGACGGGCGGCTTCGTTGGCGCTGCCTGCTGGGAAAAGCGGATTGGAATCTTCGATGACGGGATTTGGCGAGAACCAGGCTGGATCGACAGGCTGGGAGGGATCGAGTTCTGAAGGATCACTCTCCGTTTCCTGCAACGGATCTGAATCGGCATCGAGCTTGTAACCAACCCTTTCCAGCAGTCCCACGATGTAATTCATGGCTTCGGGCATCGTTGCGAGGGTACTGGCGTTGCGCGTGAGATCCTCGCGGAGAGTTCCCTTGATAATCGCGCTACCGACCATTCCCAGAGAGCCATCATCACCGGGGCTCAGCATTTCGGACTCATCGTCGGAGACCATCAGGCGGCCACTCATCTCTCCAGCCACGCGAAAGAACTGGGTGCCACTCTTGCCGCGCATTTCGATGGTCTTATTGATGTAGCCTGAGGCCGTATAGACAGCGTGGGAGGTGCCATTGGCGGCCAAGGAACTGATGACGGACTTTCTCACCTGACGATTCGCGGCCATGAAAAATCGTGCAGAATCCGGGGCGGGGGCGTAGAGCAATCCATCGGATTCCGTAAGCAGCACCATTGTGGAAATCCCGCCGTGCAGGGGAGTGATGACGTAGGCTCCCGTGTAGGATTGAAAATTGACGTTGTCCTCCTCAGGCGTAAATCGCAGTTCATACACCAGCCACTGGGCCGGAGCCACGAGCGTCAGGACGCACCATGTGGCAATGGTGAGGAAGAAGGTTTTGGTGACTTTGAAGTGGGAAAGCATCCAGGTGAATATCTAGTACTCCTTCGGCGGTTTGTCGAGAAGTAGAATCGACGGTGATCAGATGATAACTTTGACCCCCAGCACCGATCACGGTTCACCGCTTTTTGTATCGGCCAGCAGTTTTTCCACAATCTGTGCTGCGGTTTCTGTCCTCATGTTGAGAATTTCAGCATCCTCAGGCAATGGGTTGCCTGCCTGCTGGAAGAGCCCTTTCCCAGCGCGGG
>CAZCAL010000340.1:0-5630 GCA_964496625.1 uncultured Verrucomicrobiaceae bacterium
AAGAACATATCGCTCATGGACCGCCGCACCTCGCCCTTCGGTCCCTTGTCTTCTGCCCAGACATAGTAGGAGACCAACTGGTTGGGCTCGACCTTCTCCGTTTCGAGTTTAAACACGGTCTTCACTTCCGTCTTCTTCGATGGTTGAGTCGGAGCCAAGCCCAGTGGCACATCCCGCTCTTCATTGCCAAGATTGAAGGTGACCCCGCTCTTCATCACACCAATATCATCCCAGACCTTTGCTTCCACAGGCAACTCCTGAAGAGCTGACACCTGCACATCGCGCTTCGGGAAGGTCAGTTCAATGCGGGCCAGTTCATTGCTGAGAACCGTCACTTTGATCCAGGGCGGCTGTTTGTTGGCGCGGTCTTTGTCGTCCACCAAGTGGAGTCGATAACGTTGCGAGGTCACTGCCTTAAAGTTGCCCGTCAATACCGTGGGATCGTCAGGAGTCGGCGTCAGTGGGATGATTGTCTTATCCTCGCCAAACAATTCCGCAGCAGCGATGGGCTTGTTCACCTTAAAGCGGAATGCCAAATCCGATCCCTCCTGAGCAGATAGTTTGAGTGTGTTCTTGATCTCCCGCACAGGCAGACCGGTGTACTCTGGGGGAGTGATTTTTACGTCGGCACGTTCCAATTCAGGAAAGACAAACGTCGTCAATTTAAACTCCTGCGACTGCGCGCCTTCCGCCTCAACACGGTAAAAGCCGTCCTTTTCGACTCGCGAAATGAGTCCACCCATGACCTGCTGATCAACGGTCAGCTTCATCGGCACCCGCCCCAATTCCTTTTTCTCCGCGTCCGTCCACACCAGCACCGCATCCGCTGGCAACGAGGGTTCCGCGCGGGCCTCGACGACCAACCTCGTTCCTTTTTCCACCTCAGTATCGCCTGGGGTAACGGTCAGGGTAATTGCAGCAAGAGTCTTCTTCTCATCCTTTTTCGCCTGCTCGACCGCTGCCACCCGCGCAGCCGCGCCACCGGCAAACATGCGATACATCAGCGTCCCCTGAGAACCGATGAAGAGCAGCAGGCCAAACACCAACCAGCGCGACCAACGACGTAGCTCGCCCCCTGCCACACTGTCTGAAAAGTCATGTCTTGCGGCAGCACTCACCGCCTGACCAAGCACGAGCCTCTGCAAAAATCCCGGCTCACCAAAGCCATCATCACGGCGTGATTCATTGATCTCCACCGCAGTCAGTAAAACAGAGTCAAGCTCCGGATGCCGTGCCTCCACACTTCTAGCCAACTCAAGATCCGACCACTGCCGCCGCCGCGAATACCAAACCGTCAGCGCCCAACCAAGCACCAGAAGCGTCAGCAATCCCATCGACCACACACGCTCATGGGAGCGCAGCCAATCGATCTGCCAGATTCCCAGTGCCGTCGCTGCGGCACCGATCAGCATTACCAGCGACCAGCCTCTGAGACTGCGTGCACGTTGCATCGTGCTGCGCAGCATCCCGAGTTTTCGTTTCAAGATCACACTCTCAATCATAGCGTTGTGTCCTTCCTGATTGTTGTCATGCAGCTGCCACAGGCCTCCGCCCCGCCACCCAAGTTTCCGCCACCAGTACCGCCAGAAGTCCGATCAAAATCCACCACCAAACGCGCTGCTGAGACTCCTGCTCCGTAGCAGCCAATCGCTGAGATTCCTCTGCGGTGACAGGAGCCTGCGATTGCGACGGCGCGGTCATCATTGGCACTCCTGCATCACGGAGCTTAGACTCTTCCATCGGCATTACACGACCTTCTTCAGGTGGCAGATTGACCGCCAAAACATGATCGGCGCCGTCTTGACTGCGCATTTTGTAAAAGCCAGTCTGGCTGGCCATGGCGACCCCATCCGGGCTTTGCTCCAACGGCGTTCCGTCGGGATTCATGATCGGTGCAGTGACGCCTTTGGGCAACGTCAATGGATCACCGGCGAAGAGACGTTGCTGCTCCTGATGGGCGAACCCGGCGGCCTCAAGCCAACCAAAAATCAACGGCACAAACTTTGTGGATAGCGCCAATTGACTGTCACGCGGATGCCAACCTGCTGTCAGCACCAGCAGCGTCCCCTTGCCCAGTGAAGCCACCACCATCGCCGGATCTTGGTTGTCAAATTTAGCTAACACCTGAGGCGTTGCGCCCTCACCTTTCTCCGACCAAGTCATCACACGATGATGCCAAAAGCGCACCTTGGTGAGATCCCTGAGTCGCGAATCCCCAAACGGCAGTAGCAGCGGGTGCGCCGTATTCATTTCCCCCAAGAGCCGATAATCCTCCGACTCCGTAGATTCGTGAATCGACAATTCTGCACGCGGCCAGAGCGCACTGATTGCTGGACTCTCCTTCGCATCATCCAGCAGCCAAACCAGCAGTCCTCCCTTTGCAATCCAAGCTTTGGCGGCATTCGCATCGACTTTGGCAGCGCTGCTATTCGCCACAAAGACCACCTGGACATCCGCTAGTGATGCTGCGTCCAGCGACTCCGTCACCCTTAGCTCGGGCTTCAGCGTCGGTGTTGGTTGCAATGCTCTCGACAAGAAAAACAGAGGCGAAGAGGCTTCATCACGAGTCTTCGCATCACCGATGAAACTCAGATGAACGGTCAGGGGCTGTGGAGGTGCGACATAGACTTGATTGTCAAACTCCCAAGCATCACCCGACAGCATCAACACGCCGGGTCCATCGCCCGCAGGTCGGGGAGGCACGCTCATCACTCGACTCGTCCCCGGTGGCAGAAAGCCCTGAACGCGACTATTTGGCTGCGATTGCCAATATAACTCAAAGTCCGTGACACTCGATGCTCGGGCATTTGAGACGCGCACTCGATCCCTATTTTTGATGGGTGGCTTCGCTGACTTTGGTTCGTCAGATTCCTCGTCAACATTGGCGGCGAGTTGCAGAGAAAAATCATTCAAATCTGGTGCCTCAATGCGACGAAACTCCACCGACATCGTTTGTGGCCATACGGCAGTGGAAAGTTCGTCCAGCGATGCGCCCTCTTGCAGATCTGAGATGACCACGAGTCGCGTCGGTTGCTTACCCGTCGTGGATTGGCCATCCCTCGCACCAGCCCAGCTCGTCGCCTCCACCAGGGCCGCGCCTAACTTCGTCCCAGCCCAACTCGGTTTTGCCGCTGCCAGCCTCTGTCCGACCGCCGCAGCACGCCCAGACACGGATCGCCTGTCTTCTTCAAAACTCCACAGCATCCGCAGACGGTGATCAAAAACACCCACAGCCACTTGGTCCACTGCCGCTGCGTCCGTCACAATCTTCCGTGCCTCCGCCACCGCTTCATCCCACATTTTTCCCCGCCGCATTGAGGCACTGTCATCGACCAAGACGATCCAGCGCGTGCCTTCTCCCAACGTCACTGGCGAGGCAGTGCTCCACCATGGACGGGCAAACATTCCGGCAAGCAGGAGGATGGCCAAACAGCGCAAGGCCAGTAGCAGCCAGTGCTCAATGCGCCGATTTCTCACCGGCAGCCGCTCACTTGCCTCCAGAAACATCAGGGAACTGAATTCCACGCGATCCTGGGGCGGGCGACGCCGCAGGTGCAGTAGGATTGGTGCGATCACCGCCCCGGCTCCTAGCAAATAGAGAGGAAACAGCCAGGTCATGCCGCCGCCCCCTTCCCTCTCTGCCTCACGCCTTGCTTCGAGCGATTGGAAACAAATTCATACAGCGCCAACTCCAGCGGACGATCCGTCGGGCACCAGTGATACTCCATGCCGAGGCGCTCGCAGGTGCTCTTCACCATTGCCTGATGTGCCTCCATGTTCTTCAGGTAGTTCTCCTTGGCGACTGCGGGATCGACAAAAAATTCACGGCCCGACTCCGCATCCCGAAAGTGGGATGCCTTCGTGAAGTTGAAGTCAATTTCCGCCCGATCTTGCAGGTGAAACAGCACCACATCGTGACCGACAGCTCCGAGCAATCCCAGCTGTTTTTCCAACTGATCCACGGGAGCGAGCAGATCCGTAACCACGCAAATCATGCCCCGTTTTTGAAGCAGCCCAGCCATCTGACTGATGGACATTTCCAGGGATGTCCCCGCGCCACGCAGCGGCTTTTCAAGCTCCATCATCACACGTCGCAAGTGCCCAGGACGATTGCGCGCCGGGACATGCTCTTGCACACCTTCTGCAAAGGTGGTGACACCCACGGCATCACCTTGCTTCATCAGGAAGGAGCACAGTGTCGCCGCCAAGGTGGACGCATAATCTGCCTTCGTGAAACCGCCTGAGCCAAACTGCATGGATCGCGATTGATCCACCACCACCTGGCAACGCAGATTGGTTTCGTCCTCGAACTTTTTGATAAAGTAGCGATCACTCCTGCCTGCCACCTTCCAGTCGATGTAGCGGGGATCATCCCCTGGCACATACGCCCGGTATTCACTAAATTCGACCGAGAACCCATGATAAGGACTCCGATGCAGCCCCCGCCACATCCCCTCCACCACCACCTTCGCCCGCAACTCAAGCGAGCGAATGCGCATCAGTGCAGCGGGGTCTGTGAGGGGTGCGGGCATGAGGGGCTAAAAGTGAAAAGGGATAAGGGATAAGTGCTTCTTGTCGGTGCTGAACTGATTACTGAATACTTTGCACTCACGCCCCTTCCGCCAGTAACCGTTCAATCACCTTCCCCACTGTCACGCCCTCAGCTTCAGCGCGATAGTTGACGAGGATGCGATGGCGAAGGACTGGGGCGGCGAGCGCGCGGACGTCGTCGATGGTGACGTGGGCGCGTCCATTGAGAAGCGCGCGAGTTTTGGCCCCCAGAACTAAGAACTGGCTGGCTCGTGTGCCTGCCCCCCAACTGACCCAGTCATTCACAAAGGGAGGTGCCTCAGGTCGGCCTGGGCGCGAGCGTGCGGCCAGACGAACAGCATACCGTGCCACATCTTCCGCCACAGGCACCCGGCGGACCACATCGTGGAAGACTTTCAGATCCTCGCCGCTGAATAGGCGTCGCACAGGTTCCGACTTCGTCGAAGTGGTGCGCATCGCGACAGCCACCTCATCGTCTTCGTTGAGGTAGTCGATCACAATGTTCAGCATGAAGCGATCCAGTTGCGCCTCCGGCAAAGGATAGGTGCCCTCCATCTCGATGGGGTTTTGGGTAGCGAGCACGAAGAATGGTTCCTCCAAGATGATGCTCTGCCCTGCCACTGTCACCTGATGTTCCTGCATGGCCTCCAGCAGCGCAGCCTGCGTCTTGGGCGGGGTCCGGTTCACTTCGTCCGCTAGGATCATGTTTGCAAAAATGGGCCCCTTTTTGAAGACGAGTTCACGGCCATGATCGGTGTCCTCCAGAAGTTCGGTTCCCGTAATATCGGAGGGCATCAGGTCCGGCGTGAACTGGATGCGCTGAAAGCTCAAATCGAAGACGTCAGCCACGGTTTTAACGAGCAAGGTCTTTGCAAGGCCGGGGGCACCTGTGATCAAGCAATGCCCACCACACAGCAGCGCGATGAGCATCTCCTCCACGACTGCCTTCTGACCAACGATGACCTTTCCCACCTCCGCCAGGATGGTCTCGCGAGCCTGCATCAAAGTTTCGACTGCCAGTTTCTCGCGTTCGCGCTCTGGGATGTCCGCCGTGTCGTTGTTGGGTTGATCTGTCATGA
>CAZCAL010000341.1:0-422 GCA_964496625.1 uncultured Verrucomicrobiaceae bacterium
CACGCCAAAAGCGCATGGAGCGTCTCCGAAAAACTGGCTGCCGTGCCGGCGGTGATCCTTTCCAGGTCTGATTCAACCTCGCCGATTTTGTGGAGCATGACCTCTTCCACCAGCGCTAGTTTACTGGGAAAGTGTGCATAAAAGGTCTTTTTGCTCATGCCAACCTCAGCCGCGAGGTCGTCCATTGTCACATTGCGAAACCCGTGGGCCAAGAAGTGAGCCCTCGCAGTACTGACGATCTTCTGCCGGGCAGCACTACTGGTGGAGGTGGATTTGGCTCTGGGCATTGTTGGGTTTGGAAACTCGCAGAGTATTACAAGTTTCCGTCGCTTTTGCAAGTCTAGATTCGCCTCCTTGCAATTCTGGCGTCGGCCCGTAGCTTGGCGACGCCCTTCTGGGCCTTCGTCAGCCCACCAGCGCCG
>CAZCAL010000341.1:432-5605 GCA_964496625.1 uncultured Verrucomicrobiaceae bacterium
TACTGCCTACCTGAAAACCTACTGCGGCTGGAGCGAGGGCGTTCGCGCCATCTTCCGCAAGCATGGACTTGCTTTCGAAGAAAAGGACATCATCAAGAATCCAGCTTTCCGCTGGGAAATGGAGCAAAAGAGCGGCCAGCCTCTCTCACCTTGTGTTGAAATTAATGGCCACATGCTGCCAGACATCAGCGGTGATGAAGTGGAAGCTTGGATGCTGTCCAACGACCTCGTAAAACCAACCGATGCGCTTGCCGATGCACCCACAGATTCAGCCTGCACCGATGCTCAGCATGCGGCGATGGCGGCTGGTCAAACGGGTGGTTCGATCCGATTTGTAGGCTAGCAATCGCAGTCGTTTCATGACCACCATCGTGCTGGAATGCCGATGGTGGTTTTTTGTGTCTTGCCAAAAAGTGGGGTGAGCATGTTTAATCGTCAGATGTATTTTGTGCTGTCTCCTCGTTTCTCTGCGCACCACCTGTCAATTTGCTTGGCATGCCTTGCAGTGTTTGGGATGACGGCCGAGGCAAAAATCTATCCACAGGCAAAGAAGCTGGCACCGAAGCTCCGCCCTCAAGGTCTAACCGCAAGAGTTGATGCCAACGGATTGAAAAAGGCCGAGGATCAGGCGATCCAGATCCTGAATATGCTAGAAGACAATGCGGCAACGGGGGGGCCGGAGCCACGTGGCCTCCTGACCATGGCCTTTGAGTTCCAACCGGATGTCGGCCCGGTGCATCAGACAGCGCTGACGAGCACACTGATGCAAATGTGGACAGAGGCGCGTGCCCTTGGACTCTTTGGGGAAGATCATAAGTTTATGCCGACGATTACGCGAGGTGCAGACACTGGCAAAGCCGCTGTCTTTGAGTACATCGTTCCATTGTCTCTGGAGCCTGATTTTTCCAAGGACATCGCGAATCTACGGCTCGTTGCACCCAGCCGCGCCCGTAGTGCAGACGATCAGATCACGGAGCGTGATACTGCCTACCGTGCGCAATTGGCCGCAATCGTTCAGGAGACTAACACGCGCGCAGCATTGAAGGCAGCGGTCGAAGGACCCAAGACCAATATTCTGGGTCAGACGGAGGAACAGCAGCAGGCACTATGGAATGAGGAAGCAAAGAAGGCGGGCGACGCGACGAATGAGATGCCGATGATCAAGCTAAGCTGCCGCTTACGCGAGATGGCCACCCGATCCAACGGTGGGAAGTGGATCATGGGTGCAGAACTCGTCAATGTCTCACGTCATCCGACGGAGATCACCGTCGAATATGTGCTGTTTGGCTTCACGGAGGAACATCGTCGCCACTACATCATGGGAGAAGGGAGTCAGAAATTGAAGATGAGAACCATGCAGGTCGAGAGTCTGCTTTTCCAGACAGCGAAGAACACTGGTCACTTCAAACCCCGAGCTGACGATCTGGATGGGTTGGGCCCCAAAGATCCTAAGCGTAGGCGGACTGAGGTGAAGTATCGCGGTGCAATCATCCGTGTCCTTCACTCAACGGGTGAGGCTGCGATCTGGACGTCTGACCCGACCATGCTGGAGTATGCGGGTGATGCCGATAAGCTGAAGGCGCTGCCCCGTCTTTATCTGGACAAAGTGCCTGGACTGTCCCCGATGAAATAACTGTCGCGCCGCTTGCGTTCGCTCCTCGGCAGCATTCACTTGTCGATATTCATGCCGGACGAACCCACACAGCCCCCTACACTGTTCTCCAGTCTCTGGTCGGAGTTTCGTGCGGTGGGCAGTTTGTTCTTCGACTTCTCCTTCAAGAAGTTCGTCACGCCACGCATCGTTCGCACGCTTTACACGCTAAACCTTCTGGCTTCTTTTCTGGGTGCACTCGCGTGGATGGGCAGCGGATTCAATAGCGGATTCTTCTGGGGCATCGTGACGGTGTGCACGGGTCCGATTGCCTTTATTCTCTATGTCCTGATGTCCAGGGTGACGCTGGAACTCATCATTGCCATCTTCCGCATTGCGGAAAACCTGGAGAAAAACGGCAGCGGCAAGTAGGGGCTGCTGATTGATTCAGCACTACCGAACCAGTTCAAATTCTGGCAGCATCAGGATCGTCCAGAGTAAATCCGCCGTGCCTGTTCCTGGGTCAGAGCCCGCAGTCAGCGATTCGAGTGCGTTTTGTTCAGCGGGAGTTGGATCGCGACTCAGGGCGGTCTGGAAGAGGTTCGTGATGCGTTGCTTTGCATCGGGTTCGGAGGCGTTGATCTTCGCTGCGCCTTGATGTAAGAGATCGGTCAGCAGTTTTCCATTGGCCAAGTCAATCGCCTCCAGCGTCGTGAAGACGGCGGGCCTTGTGGTCACGACCTGCTCCCGATTTGGGCGACCTAGAGTGCGCATGAGTAGATTGCTCTTCACGAGCGCGGCGCGTACCGGTTCGAGGCTTTCGCTGAGACAGGTGGAGAGGGCCACTCGGGCTTGCTCACTGAAGCGCTGATAAACAGGCGCATCGATTTCGGTGGCGGGCTTCCAGGTCGTGCCGTCTGGGAACTTGCCTCGTGCATCGGGTAACGAGGAGGTCCATTCCCAGTCGGTGTTGGTTCCGATGGCTGTGACGTTACCTTTTGCGTCTTCTACCCGAAGTTCCGCCAAGAGTCCGGCAGGGTTTGGCGCAGATCCGCCGTTCTTGACGATGATCATGAGGTGATTGGCACCTGCCTTCAGCAAGGGGGCCAGCGGAACGGTTTCGGGTTTTGACAAATCACCATCTGCCGCCAGTTCCTTATTGTTTACCCAGAGCCGGTATTCATTGTCTGCGGTCAAGACTAACGCCGCGCGTTGGATGCCGCCAGCAAGCTTTACACTGCGGCGAAAGACGATCTCTTTGCCGGCAGCAACACTGCCAAATGCAGCATCACTCCAGATCCAGCGGGCGTTGAGTTTTTCGTCGGGGCTCGCTGTTGGTTTGCCTGTTGGTTTGCGCTGCACGATGGCGTCGGGTTTTGCGGGGGCAGTTCCCGTCATTTGCCATACGGCATCCATGAACTGTTCTGCGGTCATGCGCCGCGCGATCGGACCAGAATAGGTATAGCGGTCGCTAGCCATGTCTTCTTCGGCGATGGCAGAGACGCTCTGGTAGGCCCGTGACGTCGCGACATGCTCGATCAACTTTTTCAAATCGTAATGTTGGTCGCGGGTGTAGTTTGCCAGATAATCCAGCAGCGGCTCACTCCAGGGTCGCGTGCCCATCGCATCGACGGGGTGAGCAATCCCATGCCCCATGAAGCGATCCCAGATGCGATTGGCGATGGTGCGGGTGAAGCGGCCATTTTCTGGACTTGTCAGCAGCGCAGCCAGTTGTTTGAGGCGCTCCGGCTTCGGCGATTCGGGACGGATGTTGCCGAGCTCTGGGAAGATCCACGCGGCTTTCGCGGTACGTCCTTGCGGTTTGTCGCAGCGGTGAACTTGCAGTTCTTCGTCGGCAAAAACAGCGGCGAGATTGTAGCACTCATCCAGCTTCCAGCGGTCGATGAAGCTATCATGGCAGGAGGCGCACTTCAGATTGATGCCCAAAAATACTTGTCCGATGTTCTGCGCGAACTGGATCTCGCGGACTTGACTGGCATTCACGTTGCCGCGCCATTTGATGCCGTTGATGAACCCTTCCGCTTCGGGGCCTGGAGCGATCAACTCGCGCACAAATCGATCATACGGTTCATTGTCCGCCAGTGCCCGATATAACCATCCAGTGATCTGCTTGCGTCCGCCGTCAATGTAACCTGTCCCCGCATAATCATTGCGCAGGAGGTCATTCCAGAAAGTCAACCAATGCTCTGCGTATGCTTGGTTGTTATTCAGAAGGGCGCGAATTCGCAGGGTTCGCTTCTCGGGAGATGGATCTGCAATAAAGGATCGGTAGTCCTCCGCACTTGGCAGCAGACCCGTAATGTCCAGCGTCACACGGCGCAGAAAAACACCGTCTGAGACGGGGTTCGGCCGGGCCACTTTTTTCTCGGCCAAATACGCGTCCACGATACGATCAATCGGGTGATCCCGACCCTCTTGCGCTGCTGGCAGCACTACTTCGCGTGGTTTTAGCGGTGGCTCATAGCCCGCTTGATTGAAGGCGAAACCCGCTTCCCACGGCAGCTTTTCATCGATCCACGACTGCAACACAGCGACCTCTTGCGGCGTCAATCGTGCGCCTTTGGGTGGCATCTGTTCATCGGGGTCAGAGGAGGTGATGAGTTTGATGAAGTTTGACTCCTCACCTTTCCCTGGGATCACCACCGCGCCGTTTTCGCTACCGTCCAGCAGTTCAGTCCGAGTATTGAAAGACAGCCCGCCCTTTTTCTTTGCACCTGTGTGACATTCTGCGCAGTGCTTCTTCAAAATGGGCACAACCTGATGAGCAAAGTCCACCGCGCCTTGGGCGATGCCAATGAATAGGGTGATGGAGGACAGTGTGAGGAGCGAAGCGGTAAGGCGCATGTAGGGGGAACGGTCATCGGGAGTGAATTCTTTGCGCCCATGCATTGACGAAACAGTTGGCTCAATGGTTTCAGCTTTCGTCCCACGCTTGAATCAGCAGCCATTCATCAGGCCTGCAGGCGTCGAGAGCTTCCATGTCTTTCACCGTCTTACCCTCCCAACCCGGCATTAAGATGTCCCCTGCAGCACAGGTCCACCTTTCGTTGGCACCCGCAGGTCCTTCGGTTAGCTGCGCCTTCAGGTGTTTGGCCATCGCGGTGTATTCGATGGGATAGCCGTTCCCGCCGAGGCTGATCGCCAGTTCCATTTTTACCAATTGATCTATCCAGTCCAGCCCATGGAGTCCGGTCTGCCAGACGGCGAGCTTACTTCCATGGGAAGCACCAAAAGAGGCTGGCGCTGCGCCACCGTTGATTTGTTGATACACGCTGATGTGCCACCCGATCATGGGTTAGGTTAGAAAGTAGCCGCAGCCTGTGAAAGTGAAAAATGGGAGCAGGGAACAAAAAACCCGCAGCGGGAGTGAACTCACTGCGGGTCTTTTGAGTGTATTCGATGGGCGGGTCAGGAGGCTGAACTGCTAGCTTCTTCGACAGGTGCCGCTTCCGGCGATTCTGCGGAGAATTTCAGCACCTTCTTCTCTTCGTTGAAGGTGACTTGCACGTTGTCGCCTTCTTTGACGTCACCACGCAAGACGTGCTCGGCAAGCGGGTCTTC
>CAZCAL010000342.1:0-5601 GCA_964496625.1 uncultured Verrucomicrobiaceae bacterium
GGTGTCGAGGCGGTCCTGGCGGCGGCCGTCGAGCCGGGTCAGCGAGGTGAAGAGGTCGGCGCGCAGGTCGTGCTGGAGGTCGAAGACTTCAAACACGGTTCCAGTGTAGTAGGCGAGTCCACGAACGATGCTGGCATCGATCTTGATGAATGACCAAAGTCCGCGTGCTTCAAGCGCCGCTTTTAGTTCGGCGAAGGCCGGGTGGCTGTCATCGGTAGTGTCCATGAAGGCACGCACGTCACCGTAAGAAAGACCGATGGCGTCGAGCTTGGCGGCGGTCTCCTCGGGTTTGGCGCGTTCGATCTTATCAATGATCTGAAGGAAGGTGCCGCCGTGTTCTTCGGGGATCTGGCGCTCTTCGAGGAAGGTGGTCCAGATCTGTCGATTGCTGAGGCGGATGATGAAGTCTTCTTTCTTCAGCCCAAAAGCACGGGCGACATCGATGGAGAGCGCGATGAGTTCTGCGTCCGCTGCGGGGCTGGCATCGCCGAGGATGTCTGCATTGAACTGGATGAATTCCCGGGTGCGGCCTTCTTGGGGCTCTTCGTAGCGAAAGCAGGAACCAATTTGAAACCACTTCAGCGGCTTCTTGAAGTCGCGCTGGCGGGCAGTCGCCATGCGGGCGAGCGAGGGCGTGACCTCGGGGCGCATGGAGAGTTCGCGCTTGGCTTTGTCCTCAAAGCAAAAGAGCTGCCCGGTGATCTCATCCCCACTCTTTTTGCGAAACAGATCGGTGCTCTCAAGCACAGGACCTTCATATTCCACAAAGCCATAGCGTCGGGCGACGCTGCGCCAGGTATCGAAGATGAAATTGCGGACGGCGCACTCTTCTGGGTAGAAGTCACGGAATCCTTTGACGGTTTTGAAAGCAGGCATTTGAGGGTGGGGATGGGGGATCAAGAATAGGCGACGGTGCATCTCTGACGCAATCCGTCGCCAAACTGATCACTTTTTACTGAGGACTGATTACCTTTGACCGGGCGGTGCGTCAATACACGTCGCGACGGTAGCGCTTATCAGTCTTCATTTGGGCCACGTAGGCGGCTGCTTCGTCGGCGGATTTACCGCCATGGGTCTCAATGAGTTGATGCAGGGCCTTGTCCACATCGACGGCCATGCGCGATGCATCACCGCAGACGTAGAAGATGGCTCCCTGTTCCAGCCAAGCCCAAAATTCGGCACCAGCCTCGGTCATCTTGTTCTGCACATAGACCTTTTCTGCCTGATCGCGGGACCAGGCGCAGTCCAGTCTGGCCAGCGTGCCATCGGCGAGCCAGGCGGCAAATTCTTCCTTGTAGAAGGAGCACGAGCTGGCACTGACTTCACCAAAGAAGAGCCATGCTTTGCCCTTGGCCTGTGTCGCTTGGCGTTCCTGAAGGAAGGCGCGGAAGGGAGCAATGCCAGTGCCAGGTCCGCACATGATGACAGGGATGTCTTCGTCTGGCGCGGGAAGACGAAATCCTTTCCCTGCGTTGACAAAGACTGGAATGGGGGTGGCTTCCGTGACGCGCTCTGCCAGGAAGGTGGAGGCGACGCCGCCGCGTGTGCGACCATGAGAGGTGTAGCGAACCGTGGCGATGGTGAGGTGTACAGATTCGCCCACTGCGCGTTGGCTGGAGGAGATGGAGTAAAGTCGGATGTTCAGCTTCTTCAGGACGCCGATGAACTCTTGTGGCTCGAATTTCGCGGTGGGGTTCTCCGTGAGGATGTCGATCACAAAGCGGCCCCAGAGGTAGCTCTTCAATGCCTCCTTTTTCTCGGGATCAAGCAGCTCTGCAATCGGGGTGGCTCCACCGGTTTTTTCGACGATTGCCTTGAGCAGTTTGTTGTCCACATCCGTCAGTGAGTTTCCTTCGATCAAAGCCTGGCGGATGGTGACGGTGGCACCAGTCTTCGCATGGGTGACCTCTTCGGTGCCGGTGAATCCTAGCGCGGCGAGGGTGTCATCGACGAGCGCTGGGTCGTTGGTCGGCTGCACGGCGAGAGAGTCGCCTGGAAGATACTCCAGGCCGCTGCCAGCGAGGTCCAGTTCGTAGTGACGGGTGTGCTTAGGTGCTTCTGGAGTGGAAAGGTCGTAGGCCCGGGCCAAGTGGGAAATGAAGGGATTTTTGACGTTGTAGACTGGCTTGGCTGGGGTGGGTTCGCTCATAAAGTTGGCAAGGGAATGGGAGTGAAAATTGACCGTGAGAGTATGGGGTAGAGGAGGGATGTCAACCTGCCGGACGATGTGGCGTGGTTGTGGCTGAGGAGGTTGATAGCTGGAAAAGGGCCGAAAAAAGATCAAATTAGTTTGTATTGGAATACAAAAAATATGGAAATTATCAATTTGTCGGTTATATTGAGGCTAACTACCCATAATCTTACCTTACCGTGTTTGCATTGCCTCAGGAGCTTTTGAGTCGTCCAGCGCTTTTGTGCGTCGGCGGGGCGGTGGCGATCTGTGCTTTCGCGATGGTGTCACTGTGGCGGCGTTACCGCACGGTCCGGCCTGTGTTGATCGTCGGATTGTATGGAATTGGGGTGACTGTTCTAGCGCTTTCCCAGATGATTGCGGTGACTGAGCAGGGATCGAGTTCAACGGCCTTATCGACCTCGGCTACCGGTTCGGTGGCTGCACTTAGCCATGGCGGTTTCGCATCGGTTTTGGCTGAGGAAGGGTCTGCCCTCTGGGCGGCACAGACTTTGCAGCAGTGGCGGGTATTCAGTCAATGCATGCTGCTGCTGATCTGCGGTCTTGGGGTGGCTGCGGCGATCAGTTCGGTTGTGGAAATTCGTCGGCAAAAGGAACTTCACGCATCGGCAGAATTGCTGCGAATGGAAAAAGATCGTTGTGAGGCATTGGTGAACGCCGTTCATGGCCTGTTGTGGGAGCGTGCACCTGAAAGCGGTCGATTTCTTTTGGTCAGCGGCTGGGTCGATGGATTTTTGGGCTATCGGCCGGATGATTGGACGAGCGGGGATAGCTTTTGGTCAGAATTGATTCATCCTGAAGATCATGCGTGGGTTGCGCAGAGATGGACAGAGGTGGTTAAGGCAGTGGTGCCGTTTCACCTTGAGTATCGGGTAAAAACGTTTTCAGGGACAATGGCCTGGATTAATGAAGATGGGATTCCCTGCGTCGAACCCGATGGGTCGATTATTTTTCGAGGCATCTTTACGGACGTGACTAGATTTAAACAGGCTGCTGAAACGGCGGCAGAGGCGCACATGCACATGGTGGAGGCCTCCCGGCGTGCGGGCATGGCGGAAGTGGCCACCGGAGTGCTGCACAACGTTGGCAATGTCCTCAACAGCGTGAACGTCACGGCACAATTGATTTCCGAGCGCCTGGAAAAATCTCGGGTCGAGGGCATCCGACACGCAGCGGCGATGCTGGACGAGCACCGAGACGATTTGACCACCTTTTTGACACAGGACACGCGGGGGCAGGCATTGACCAAGTATTTGCAGGATGCCACTGCATTCGTGAGTCGCGAGCAAGAGGCTTTGGCCGTCGAGGCGCGGGGCTTGGTGAAAAGCATCCAGCATATCAATGATGTGATCATGCTCCAGCAGTCCCACGGTCGTCTTACGGCGCTGAGGGAGAGGGTGCATCTGGACCACTTGATCGAAGATGCTCTACGCCTGGAAGAATCTGTGTTTGAGCGCAACCAGATCCGCGTCGAACGAGACTATGCGGCACTGCCAGAATGTTATGTTTCGAAGGGGCAAGTCCTCCAGGTGTTGGTAAATTTGATTCGGAATGCGAGGCAAGCTCTAGCCGGATGTGTCGCGAAGAATCGGGTCATCGTTTTGGGAACCGAACGCACCTCTTCGGACTGGGTGCGGATTACAGTTCAGGACAATGGCTGTGGGATTGCCCAGGAGAATCTCACCCGCATCTTTTCCCACGGCTTTTCCACCAAGGCTGGTGGCCACGGTTATGGGCTTCATCATGCCGCGCTTCTAACTGGCGACATGGGGGGGCGACTGAAGGCCGAGAGTGGCGGCGAAGGTTGTGGGGCCAAATTCATCTTGGACTTACCCCTCCACGGCGCACCTACGGACATCGACATCCAGTCTGTCGCCCAGCAATTTGACCAACCCAGCAAGCTCTACTTCGACGATGTCGATGACGAGATTCTCTACAAAGCCGGTGCGGGTATCTAGTTTTGCTTTTTTAGACACCCCGCTCTCGTCCCTCCTCCCATGAAGACCCAAAATCACCGCATCCTCATCGTCGATGACAATCCGACCATTCATGAGGACTTCCGCAAGGTGCTCTCGCCAGCCGATGCTTACGAGGCAGCGCTCGCTTCAGCCGAAGCCCTCTTATTTGGAAAAGAGCGGGTGCGTGCCAGCAGCATGCCGCCCTTTGCGTTGAGCTTTGCTTCGCAAGGGGAGGAGGCTGCCAAAATGGTTCAGCTGGCGGTGAAGGAGGATCGGCCTTTTGCCTTGGCTTTTGTCGATATGCGGATGCCTCCAGGTTGGGACGGCATCGAGACCATTGAGGCCCTTTGGAAGATCCAGCCCGAGCTGCAGGTCGTGATCTGCACGGCGTATGCGGAGTACTCCTGGGAGGACATCGCTGCGCGCTTGGGTGTCTCTCATCGCTTGGTGATTCTGAAAAAGCCGTTTGATCCCATTGAGCTGATGCAACTCGCCCACGCGATGACTGCAAAGTGGGCCTTTGAGCGGGACATGGTCCTTCGGGAGTTTGAGCTGATGGGCCACGTCCAAGAGCGCACCAAGCGCATTGACGAGGTTTGGCACTCACTGCAAAACGAACAAGCCCAGCGGCAAAGGCTCGAGGCTGGCATCGCGGAAATTCAAAAGATGGAGGCTGTCGGCGGCTTGGCGGCTGGGATGGCGCATGACTTCAATAACATCCTCACCGTCATCCAGGGCCACCTCAGCGTGGCGTTGCTGGAGTCGGGACTGCAACCGAATGTCGCGCAGTCGCTGGAGGAAGTCATGGGTGCCGCGAAGCGAGCGGCGGATCTCACGCGGCAACTGCTGGCATTCAGCAAGCGGGAACTGCTCCAGCCGCGTCCATTGCGGCTGGAAGAGGCGGTCGATGCGGAGATTCGTATGCTGCGCCGGACCCTCGGGGAGGCGATCAGTATTGAAGTGGCTCATCAGCCAAACCTTCCAATGGTCATGGCGGATCCTGGGTGCCTGGGCCAGATCGTCGTCAACCTTGCCATCAATGCGCGGGATGCGATGCCAAAAGGCGGGCGCTTATCCATCATGACCCGCCTGGTCAGGGTGCCTGACGCTGCGGCAGCGGCGGCGATGCATCCCTTGGCGAAACCCGGTGAGTTTGTGCAACTAAGCGTCGCTGACAACGGGGCGGGGATGCCGTCGGAAGTTGTCGAACACATCTTTGAGCCTTTCTTCACGACCAAGGATGAAGGGCGCGGCACCGGGATGGGGCTCGCCATGGTTCAGGCTTTGGTTCAAAATCATGGTGGCTGGATTGAGGTGGATTCAGAGATGGGTTCAGGCACTGAGTTCCGTCTGCATTTCCCAAAAGCGGAGACTCCCGTCGCACCAGCTCCACCAGCAGCTCGGGTTCCCGTGGAGGGCGGTGGCATGAAGCAACAGCCAGCCACCGTCTTG